>JARKOX010000184.1 GCA_029975525.1 Prolixibacteraceae bacterium
GTTCGGAAACCGTCCAGGAAATAAGTTTTTCCAAAACTCCGTTCCAGAATTCCTGGTTGAAAAAATGGCTCATATTGCATTGTGTTTTGAAATAGGAAAATTCCTAACCGGATTTATCTCTAAAATTAGGAAAAATGCGGACAAAGTTCTCCGCGCAGAGCTGAAAAGCAGCCGGCGGTGGTTGGGGTAACAGGAAGAAAGATCCGGATTCGGCAGAGCGGTTGAAGCAGGAAGAGAGCTTCTTTTCGTTCCGATGTTGTTTGTTGCGGCACTCCCGAACAGCGGCAATCCGTTTGGATGGCAGAGGTTATTCTTTCTTTTTCCAGAATTTATAGGCCAGATAACCGGCAAACCCCACGCCCAGAATCAGAAAACCGTAGGAAAGTTCGGTGTAGTATCGGTGCAGCAGCTCTTTTTGCGAGTAGAGCGAATAACCCAGCACTGCCAGGATAATATTCCAAATGGCCGAACCGATGAAGGTGTAGAGCAGGAAATCTCTCATCTTCATGCGGGCGAGCCCGGCCGGCAGTGAAATCAGCTGGCGGATGGCCGGCACCAGACGGCCGATCAGGGTCGACGTTTTTCCGTGGCGTACAAAATAGGCTTCGGCCTTTTCAACGCTTTCGCGGCTGAGCAACATCAACCGCCCCACCTTTGATTCGGCAAAACGGTAAACAATGGCTCTCCCCAGGAAAAGGGCAAAATAGTAGTTAAACAGGGCGCCGATCAGGGCACCGATGGTGCCAAACAGCACAACTAGGTAGATGTTCAGTTCGCCTTGTGCCGCTTTCCAGGCAGCCGGCGGAATGATCACCTCGGAAGGAAAAGGGATAAATGAACTTTCAATTGCCATCAGAAAGGTAATGGTGCCGTAGTTGATGTGTCCCATGTACCAGTTTATCACCGTGTCGAAAAGTTCCTTGATCATGCTGTAAATTTTAAGAACAGCAAAAATAGGAAAAAGTGGTTACGGAAACCATCGCGTGGAGGCTTTACGCCGGGAAAGTAACATTTTAGCCGGGGAAACGGGGTATTCAGTATTGCACTTTTTGTGCATACCCTTTCTGTACCAGTTCGTCGTTTAAGGAAATGTCTGAATCGCCGAGCCAGACAACGGCAATGTAACGACCATACTTTTCGGTGGTTTTGAAGGTCTGGATCATGGCCTGGTTGTTGTTTTGGGCCAGCCGCTGGGTCACAAATTCTTTGGCTTCCATCCCTTTTTGATACTCTTCCGAATCTTTTTTAACATTGAAAGTTTCCGGGGTATTGATGTCGGCCAGCCGGATTCGCTGGTTGGTGGTGATTTTGAATCCCAAATCGATGATGATGTCGAAAGTGTCGCCATCCACCACCCGTTCAATGGTTGCTTTGTAGGTGTACATACGCTTCATTGTTAGGTTATTGCTTATTCAATTTAGGAATAATCTGTCAAATATCGGCTGGACGAAAACAAAAAAGGCTACACTTTCGTGCAGCCTTTCGGTATTTTGGATGGCGAATGTTTAGCCGCCAAAGTCGTCAAACAGGATATTTTCGGTTGGAACGCCCAGGTCGTAAAGCATTTTCTGCACGGCGTCGTTCATCATCGGCGGACCGCACAGGTAGTAGTCGATCTCTTCGGGTTCCTCGTGTTTACTGAGGTAATTGTCGTAAATAACCTGGTGGATGAATCCGGTGGGACCGGTCCAGTTATCTTCGGGTTTGGGTTCTGACAACGCCAGGTTAAAGGTAAAGTTGGGGAAGTTCTTTTCGATGTCGCGGAACTGGTCGTAATAGAAAACCTCCCTCCAGGAACGGGCGCCGTACCAGAAGGTAACCTTCTTCTTCTGCTCTTTCACGGTGTGGAAGAGGTGGAAGAGGTGCGAGCGCATGGGCGCCATACCGGCTCCGCCGCCGATAAACATCATTTCGTTGTCGTTGTTTTTCAGGAAGAACTCTCCGTAAGGTCCGGAAACCATTACTTTGTCGCCCGGTTTGCGCGAGAAGATGAAAGAGGAACAAACGCCCGGGTTTACATTTTTGAAGCGGTTGTTGGCGCGGTCCCACGGCGGAGTGGCAATGCGGATGTTCAGCATCACGATGTTGCCTTCGGCCGGGTGGTTGGCCATCGAGTAGGCCCGGAAGGTGGGTTCCGGGTTTTTCATCTTCAGGTCGAAGATGCCGAATTTTTCCCACTCTTCGCGGAATTCAGGCTGAACTTCCATCTCCTTGAAGTCCACCTCGATTTTGGGTACGTCAATCTGGATGTAACCTCCCGATTTAAAATCGAGGGTTTCGCCTTCCGGCAGTTTGACGACAAATTCTTTGATGAAGGTGGCCACGTTGCGGTTCGAAATCACTTCGCACTCCCATTTTTTAACCCCGAGGATTTCGGGATGGATGTGGAGCTTCAGGTCTTCCTTCACTTTTACCTGGCAGGCCAGCCGCCAGTTTTCGTTCTGTTCTTTGCGGGTGAAAAATCCTGTTTCGGTGGGCAGGATCGAACCGCCGCCGTCAACGACCTGGCAGCGGCACATGCCGCAGGTACCGCCGCCGCCACAGGCCGACGGAAGCAGGATTTTACTGTTGCCCAGGGTTGTCAGCAGGGTACTGCCCGGCTCAACTTCCAGCGTTTTGTAACCTTCGTTGATGTCGATCTGGACGGTTCCCGCCGGGGTAAGTTTCTTTTTCGCGTACAACAGAATGGCCACCAGTAAAATAATTACCAGCAGGAAAACCGCCACACTGGTGAGGACCACCGTTGTTTGAATGGATAAGAATATCATCTTTCAGGCTGTTTTTGTTCGTATTAAAGTTTAATTCCCATGAAGCCCATGAAGGCAATCCCCATCAGGCCGGTGATAATGAAAGCGATGCCCAGTCCGCGCAAGGGGGCGGGGATTTGGGAATACTGAATTTTTTCACGAATCGCGGCAATTCCCACAATGGCTAAAAACCAGCCCACTCCCGAACCCAGCGCATAAACGGTGGCTTCGCCGATATTCAGAAAAGCCTTTTGCTGCATAAACAGGGATCCCCCCAGAATGGCGCAGTTTACGGCAATCAGCGGGAGGAAGATCCCCAGCTGGTTGTAAAGTACCGGGGTAAATTTCTCCACAACCATTTCCACCAGCTGGGTGATGGAGGCGATTACGGCAATAAACATGATGAAGCTCAAAAAGCTGAGGTCGACCGAGGCAAAACTCGGGTCGAGCCATTTCAGCGCTCCTTCCGTCAGCACATATTTTTCGAGCAGGTAGTTGACCGGGAGGGTAATTCCCAAAACAAAGATGACGGCAATTCCCAAACCGGTAGCTGTTTTAACCGATTTCGAAACGGCCAGGTAGGAACACATGCCTAAGAAATAGGCAAAGATCATGTTCTCGATAAAAATCGACTTGACAAAAATATTGATTAGATTTTCCATGTTTCGTCGTTTTTAACCGGTTAGTTTTCGATGAGTTTGCGGTTGCGGCTGCGCTGTACCCAGATGATAATTCCGATGGTAATCAGCGCCATTGGCGGCAGAATCATCATCCCGTTGTTGGCATAGAAGCCGCCGTGGGTGATGTACCAACTTTCGGGGATCACCCGGAACCCGTAAATTGAGCCGGAGCCCAGCAGTTCGCGGAAGAATCCGACAATGATCAGGATCGCACCGTAACCGGCACCGTTTCCTATTCCGTCGAGGAACGATTGCCATGGTTTGTTCCCCAGGGCAAACGCCTCGAGGCGTCCCATCAGGATACAGTTGGTAATGATCAGTCCGACAAATACCGACAGCTGTTTGCTCACATCGTACACGTAAGCTTTCAGAACCTGGTCAACCAAAATAACCAGGGCGGCAATAACCACCAGCTGGACGATAATCCGGATCCGGTTGGGAATGGTATTGCGCAGTAAGGAGATGATTACGTTTGCCAGGGCCACTACTGCCGTTACGGAGAGAGCCATCACAATGGCCGGTTTCATCTGGGCCGTTACGGCCAGTGCCGAACAGATTCCCAGCACCTGAACTGTGATCGGGTTGCTGCTGTTCAGCGGATCGGAGAGCAGTTTCAGGTTTTTCTTTGAAAATAAGGCTTCTCTTTCACTCATGGCTTCATTTTTTTCTTGTTGAGGAAATTCTGGTAGTTGTTCAGGTCGTCGGCCAGCATCTGCTGTAATCCTTTACTGGTAATGGTTCCGCCCGAAATGCCGTCGACCTTGTGTTGTTCCGGCGCTTTTTCGTTCGACTTGGCAACGATGATAGAAACCAGTTTGCCGCTTTCGTCGAAGATGGTTTTCCCTTTAAAGGGTTCTTCGAAGATCGGAGTCGAGATTTCAGCGCCCAATCCCGGCGTTTCGCCCTGGTGGGCGAAGTTGGCGCCGTAAATGGTGTTCATGTCTTCGTTGAGCGCGAGGTACCCCCAGATAGGGCCCCACAGGCCGGCTCCCCGTAACGGAAGGATGTATTTAACGCCTTCGTCGGTTTGACATTCGAAAACCGGCAGTTTTCTTTCACTCAGCGGCTTGGCTTTTTCGGTTTTCAGATCAACCAGAAAAGCATCGCCTTCCACCTCGTTGCCGTTCATATCAACCACATACGATTTGATCACTTTCTCTGCATAAACTTTTTCCGCATCTTTTGCCGTGGTTTCAATGTGGACAGAGGCGAGGATATTTTGTTTTTTCTCAATCTCGGTGTTTTTTTTCTGCTTGGGCTGCAACGCAATAGAGGCTGCTGAAAGGAGCGCCGCAACCAAAACCACCATCACCGAGGCGTACACAAATGTGTAGATATTTCCATTTCTGTTCATAATCGGGATTTTTAACCGTTAAGCTGCAATTTTTGCCCTTTTCAGGCGGCGTTTGATATTGGCTTCCACCACGTAATAGTCGATGAGCGGGGCAAAGGTGTTCATCAGCAGGATCGCAAGCATCATTCCTTCCGGATAGGCGGGGTTGAGCACCCGGATGAGGATGGCCACCACTCCGATGAGGAAACCGTAAATCCATTTGCCGGTGTTGGTTTGGGCTGCCGAAACCGGGTCGGTAGCCATAAAAACGGCACCAAAGGCAAATCCGCCAATGATGAGGTGGTGCCAGAAAGGCATTTCCATGTATGGGTTCACGGCGAAAATGTTGAGCAGAAGCCCCATGAAGAGGCCGCCGGCAACGGTCGAGGCCATAATTTTCCAGCTGCCGATGCCGGTCACAATCAGGATGACTGCTCCGATCAGGATCGCCAGGGCAGAGGTTTCGCCGATAGAACCGGGAATAAAGCCGAGGAAGGCATCCATCACATTGATCTCCGGATGGCCGGCGGCAGCCAGCGCCATCGGCGTGGCACCCGAGAAGCCGTCAACCACTTTGTCTGAACTGCCCAGGGCAACCCAGACCGAATCGCCCGACATCTGGGCCGGATAGGCAAAAAACAGGAAGGCGCGGGCCAGCAGTGCCGGGTTCCAGACGTTCATCCCGGTTCCGCCAAAAACCTCTTTCCCGAAGATGACCGCAAAGGCTGTAGCCAGCGCAATCATCCACAGCGGGGTGTTGACGGGCATCACCAGCGGAATGAGGATCCCGGAAACCAGAAATCCTTCGTTGATTTCGTGCCCCCGCATCTGGGCAAAGGCAAATTCAATTCCCAATCCGACTACGTACGAAACAATTATGATGGGCAGCACTTTCAGAAATCCGTAAAAGAATACGGAAAAGAAACCGGTCGATTCGAGTTCGCCGATCGCTTGGTAGTGCTGAAATCCGGTGTTGTACATTCCGAAAAGAAGGGCGGGGATCAACGCCAGCACCACAATTCCCATCGTCCGTTTCAGGTCGATAAAGTCGTGGATGTGCGTTCCCGATTTTGAAGTGTTTTTCTGAACGAAAAACAGCGTGAAAAAACCATCGTGGACAGCGTGCAGCCATTGGTATTTGGCGCCTTTCTGCACAAGCGGTTTTGTTTTTTCAAAAAAGTTCCTGATAGCTTTCATGTATAGCGCATGATTTATATTTCACCAATAATTATCCGAGTTCCTTCATCATTACGTTTATCCCTTTGCGCAGGATCTCCTGGACTTTTATTTTGGAAGTACAGGCGTATTCGCACAGGGCCAGGTCTTCTTCAACCACTTCGTAGATGCCGAGCCGTTCCATTTTGTCGATGTCGTTGACCAGGATTGCCTTCAGCAGGTAAACCGGCAAAATGTCCATGGGCAGGAATTTTTCATACTGGCCGGTGAGTACAAATGCGCGTTCGCCACCGTGCAGGTTGGCGTTCAGCCGGTACTCCTTTTTCGGGAAAAGGGTTGACAGGAATGTCTGGCTGGCGCTGAATTTATCGATACCGGGTGCTGCCCAGCCCATAAATTCATATTCGTCGCCTTCGGGGATAACGGTTATTTGGGAGTCGTAAAAGCCCAAAAAGTTGTAGGGAGCGACCTTTTGTCCGGTGAGCACATTTCCGCTGATCACGCGCAGGTTTCCTTCGTTGAGGTTTCCTTCGAGCAGAGGAGTCAGGACGGCGCCGAGCCTGGTTTTCAGGTAGCGCGGACGGGTAACTTCCGAGCCGGTGAGGGCGATCGTTTTGGAGAAATCGACGCGACCGGTTTCAAACAGCCGGCCGATAAAGAGTACATCCTGCGGATTAACGGTCCACACCACTTCTCCTTTGTTGACCGGCGAAATGTGGTGGATCTGAATTCCGACATTGCCGGCAGGGTGTGGCCCGTCAAAACGGTGCACTTCGGCATTTTTTACCGCTTGGAAAATGGACGAAGCGTTGTCGGCCGGAATTCCCAGATGCACCTTGCCGGTAGTAAGTTTGGAGAGAGCATTGATGCCGGTTTGAAAAGTCTGCTCCGCCCCTTTGAGGATAAATTCATAGTCGGGAGCCAGCGGGGCCGTATCAAAGCAGGAGACAAAAATTGCTTTGGGCGTTTCGTCGGGCCGGGCAATCGTTCCGTACGGACGACGCCTGATAAACGGCCACACTCCGCTCTGCAGCAGTTGTTCCCTGATTTTTTCAGGTGCGAGCGAAAGGGGGTCAGCCTTGGTAAATTCGGCATACCCGGCATTTTCGTTGACCTGAACGAGCACTTCCAGAATTTTACGGCGTTCGCCGCGGTTAACCGAGGTAACGGTTCCGCCTACGGGCGAGGTAAATAAAATTTCCGGGTAATACTTGTGGTAGAACAGGGGATCGCCGGCTTTTACTTCCTGTCCCGGCTTGACACTCAGTTTGGGTGTTAATCCCTGAAAATCGGTAGGTTTAAGAGCATAAACCTCGGGCATCGGTGCTGTGTCGAGAATCATTTCAGCCTTGCCTTTCAGTTTGATATTGAGCCCTTTCCTCAGTTTTATTACTTCTGACATATTTGAACTCGCTAAGTTTCTACACTGATGAGCAAAAGTAATTATTTTGAGTACTTTTTACAATCTTTGCCAGGGAAAGTTGAAAGGTTCAAAATATCCAAATACCTCAATACGTTAGTTGATATAAATCAATCAGACGGTTGTGGTTACCGGAGAGGAGTTGCTTTTGTTAATTTAAAATTAATAACATGGTGAAATTTTGGATGAGTTTGCTGGTTTTGCTCGCACAGGCCATGCTGCTGCCGGCGCAGGTAAACCGCTATTACTATGCCAATACGGTGAACAGCGATGATATCAAATCGGTGCAGCTTTTTCGCGAAGGGTTTGAGCTTTCCAATCCGGTGCTCGACCTGGGAGAGGAGGGGAAGCTGATCCTGAAATTCGATGACCTGTCGGGAGAGGTGAAAAATTACTCCTACACCATCCTCCATTGCGACGCCTCGTGGAACGAAAGTTTTGTGGCCCAGCACGAATACCTGGAGGGCTTTGCCAACAACCCGCTTACCGATTACGCCCGGTCGTTCAACACCACTTTCAGTTATGTCAACTACCGACTCGAACTTCCCAATGAGCAGGTAAAATTCAGGCTTTCCGGAAATTATGTGCTGGTTGTTTACGAAGGGAATAAGGAAAATGTGGTGCTCACCCGCCGGTTTTATGTGGTGGAGCCGCTGGTGCAGATCGAAGGTACGGTGCGCCGCGCCACCCACGACGCTTTTAAAGGGGAAAACCAGGAGGTCGATTTTACGGTTTACCATGAAAAGCTTCGGATCAACAATCCGCGCGAGGAGGTAAAAGTGGTCCTCATGCAAAACAACCGTTGGGACAATGCCATCCGCGACCTGAAACCGCTTTTTATCCGGAACAACACACTGGTGTATGATTATAACCGGGAAAATGTTTTTCCGGCCGGGAATGAGTTCCGCTATTTCGACACGCGCTCGCGGCGGATCAACGGCGAAGGGGTGTTGGAAACCACGTTTTACCGGCCCTATTATCATGTCACGTTGATTCCCGGCGAGGTCAGGGCCAATAAACGTTACTTTCCCTACCGCGAGATGAATGGCAAATTTGTGGTGGAAAGCCAGGAGATGGTGAGGGATTTTGATGTGGAGTGCGATTACCAGTTTGTCCATTTTAGTCTGCCGCTCGAGGCGCCACTGCTGGGCGGAACGGTGAACGTATTTGGGGCGTTGAGCAACTGGAACGCCAACAAAAGCAACGAGATGACCTGGAACTTTGAGACCGGCCGTTACGAACTGACCCTGTTGCTGAAACAGGGATATTACAACTACCTGTTTGTTTATGTCCCGCAGGGAGCAACCACTGCCGACCATGTTAACCTCGAAGGCAGCTTTTGGGAAACCGAAAATGACTACCAGATTTTTGTCTACTACCGGGATATGGCTGGCCGTTATGACCGGCTGGTCGGTTACCGCCAGTTAAATTCGAAGATCAATTAATCCGGAGGAGGCTTGCTTTCGTTTGATGGAGACGTGACCCGGCGTGGCTGCGAAAGCCTGTCGGTCGGTTGAAATGTTGTGGGTTTATCCAATAACCCGCATAAATCCGCGGGGGTTTTTTAGCGGGAGATCGAATGAAAAACGGGACCCTTTTCCTACCGTTGAAACCACTTTTAGTTCGCCTCCCAGCAGGGCGGCCAGGTGCTGTGCAATAGACAATCCGATGCCGGGGCCGCTTCTTTGGCTGCTTTTGTTTTCGATCGTATAAAAACGGAGGAAAATATTCTCCAGCTCTTCCGCCGGGATGCCCCGCCCGGTATCTTCCACAAAAAATTCCACAAAATCGGCTGCTTTTGACTGGTAGCCAAACCGGATAACGCCGGCGTCGGTAAATTTGATGGCATTGTCGAGCAGCTGGCTCAGGCAGATCTCCAGCAGATTGGGATCGGTTTCAAAGCCGGTCTCTTCATGCTGGATTTCGATATTCATTTTCAGTTGCAGGTCGCGGTTGTCGGGCAGCAAGGTGTAGAAGTGGTTAAACAGCTTGCGCAGTAAAGGGTTGATCTTGCAAAACGAGATGTTGAAGTCGAGGGTGTTGGTTTCGATTTTCGACAGGTGGATGGTGTTGTCGATCATGTTGAGCAACTGGTTGGCATAGAGATTGATCCCCTGGAAATACTCCTCTTTTTGATAAGAAGTCAGTCCTGTTTCGGTCATCACTTTGGTCAGGTTGATGATGATGTTGATCGGGGTGCGGACATCGTGCGACAGGTTGGCTAAAAAGCGTGATTTCAGGCTGACGGCATCTTCGGCTCTCTTTTTTGCCTTTTCCAGTTCAAACTCGGCATTTTTCCGGCGGGTGATATCCCGGGCGATCGAGATCACCGAGTTTTCGTTCAGTTTGGCCAGGCGCATCTCAAACAGGAGCATTCCTTTGTCGGTTTCCAGCGCATATTCAATACTTTCAATTGAATCGAGGTTGATCGCCCGCTGGATGCAGTCGAAAATCTTTTTGGCCATTTTGTCCGAAAACCCCATGTCGAAGATGGTGTTACCGATGATATCGGCCGAGTCCAGTTTTAACGAACCGTCGTCTTTGATGACGATGTCTTCGTAGGTGCCGTCGCGGTCGATCACAAAGAAAATGTCGGGAATTGCTTCCAGCAACGCCAGGTAGCGTTTGCGGGTGTCGTGCAGATGTTTGATCTCTTTCTTCTCCTGGGTGATATCGTAAAAAATAGCCAGACAGTTGTGCGGGTTCATCCAAAGCATGTGGAGGTTAAACCAACGGTCGAGGTAAGGCGAAAAGATTTCGGTCTGCTGGCGCGGATTGATGATGAACAGGTCGTTCCAGTTGGTGTTGTTGCGGAAAACGTAGTTGAACAGATAGTTCAACTCCTGTTTTTTGGCTTCGGGCGAAGAGATGCGGAAGTTGGCCTCGAAGGCCAGGTTGATCTTTTCAATTTCCAGTTTGAGGATATTGCCGTCGGGGTCACGTTCAGCCCTGATCTGGGCCAGCGGCTGTTTGACCTGCTGAAAGATCTCCCGGATCTGCTTTTCAATGGCCAGCTGCTCTTCGTGGTATTTACGGAATTTTTTATCCCAGTTACTTCTAAAAAGCAGGATGATGAAAAAAACAAACGTCAGTGTAAACAGGGGGTTGAGAATAAAAGCCTGGTCAAAAGAGAAGAGTTCGGCAGCGCGGCTGCTTTCAGAAATATGGAAAATAACCGACACGATCCCGGTGAGGCCAAACAGCCAGAAACGGAGGTTGACCGAAGAGAAATAGGCCAGGTAGATCAGCCCGAAAATAAACCACCAGAGGGTAAAATAGATGGTCTCGGAAGGCGGGGCATGATCGCTGAAGTCTGACAGGTAGAAAAGATAGATGAGCAGCGGAATGAAAAAGACCAGGTGGAGCGTACTGTTGAGGTGTCCTCTCAGGACGAAGGCCAGCCCGGAGAGAAACATCAGGATCGTTGCAATTTCAGCCGTTAAGTTTGCCAGGTCGGGGTAGAAGAGCTGCTTGACAACCAGAACCAGTACAGCAATGGCCAATCCCAGTGAATTCAGGATAAATAAACCACCCAGGAGTTTTTTTTCTTCGGAATTTTTATCCTGAAGAACCTGTCTGTTTAGGATATTTTCAACCAGAAGCTTCAAGAATCAATTTGTTTTTACGCTCTAAACTCTCTAACGTCCGTCAAATATGGAATTTTCTTCT
>JARKOX010000186.1 GCA_029975525.1 Prolixibacteraceae bacterium
CCCCACCGAACTGAAAGATGAAACCGGCGACCTGCTTCGCCAGGCGGGCCACGAATTTGGCTCGACCACCGGCCGGCCGCGCCGCTGCGGATGGCTCGACCTCGTTGCCCTGAAATATTCGATCATGCTCAACGGCGTTTCAGAGATGATTATGATGAAAGCCGATGTGCTCGATCAGTTCGACATCATCAAAGTATGCGTGGGTTACGAAATGGACGGCGAAGTGATGGAGTCGTTCCCGTTTGAACTGAATGCCAAGTTAAAACCGATTTATGTCGAACTTCCAGGCTGGAAAACCGATCTGACGAAAATAAAAGGGGAGAAAGATTTCCCGAAAGAGTTGGTGAATTACATCCGTTTTATTGAGGAGGAAACCGGCGTTCCGATTACCATCGTTTCGGTGGGCCCTAATCGCGAACAGACGATCATTCTTCAGTAGGCCCCAAAAATCCCGGAACAGGAGCTGTTCCGGGATTTTTTATTCGCCCTGGTTACCATCCCCACCCTTCCCGGTAAGAATGTCGGATCATCTCCCGCGTAAATTCCAGGGCGTTACGCTCTTCAAACCGGGTGTCGAACTGCGGCTGTTTATCGATCTTCCGGTAATGGTGCGAAGTTATCAGCGAAATTTTTTCATTCTCGCCAATATTGGGAATCTCCATTTTTTCGCCATCCCATAGCAATTCACGGTCAAGCCCCTGCAGCCGGATCGCCAGGTTGCCCATGACAACCATTTCAGTGAGTGGCCCGGCATAATCAAAATGGGAAGCAGCTTCCTTTCGCGAGCCGGGATCTTCCTTACAGGCGCGTACCCAGTCCATTTCGTGGCGTCCGCCCCCCAGCGGATGGTCGGGCACCCGTTCCAGAAACCTGGGCGGCATCTGATAATTATCCAAAAGCACTCTCCACTCATTTCCGTAATACCCGCTGATAATTTTTCCTTTGGAGCCGATGTAAAGGTTCATTCCGCCCCAGTCGCCCATTTTTACGCCGGCTGGCAGCTCTTCCGGACGGGCCGGCATCAGTCCGCCGTCGTGCCACACCAGTTTCAGCTGTGGCATGGCGCAGTCGGGCAGATTTTTGCGGGCCGGAAAAACATACTCTACCCGCGAAGCCACCGGCGCACTTTCAGTATTGACAACCGATGAACTGGCCTGAATTTTTATCGGATATTTCAGGTTAAGGGCAAAAAAGGGAACATCGAGCACGTGACAGCCCATGTCGCCAAGCGCGCCAGTGCCAAAATCCCACCAGGCCCGCCAGCTCCAGGGATGATAAGCTTCATGGTAAGGCCGCCACGGAGCGCATCCCAAAAACAGGTCCCACTCCAGCCCTTTGGGGACCGCCTGCTGTTCGGCCGGGCGTTCGAGCCCCTGCGGCCAGATCGGACGGTTGGTCGTGGCGTGCACCTCATGCACATCGCCAATCACGCCACTTTGAATCAGCTCGGCTACCACCCGGACCTCATCGTCCGAATGCCCTTCGTTTCCCATTTGGGTAGCCACCCGGTATTGACGGGCAGCCAGGGTAAGCTGGCGCGCCTCCCACACCGAATGGGTCAGCGGCTTCTGACAGTAGACATGCTTCCCCAGCTGCATGGCCAGCATCGCCTGAATGGCATGGGTGTGGTCGGGGGTGGCAATCACCACGGCATCGATATCTTTTTGCTTTTCCAGCATCTGCCTGAAATCTTTCCAGCGTTTGGCCTTCGGATAATCGTTGAACACCGTGCCGGCATAATCCCAGTCGACGTCACACAGGGCGACAATATTTTGTCCCACCATGTTTTTCAGATTCACTTTACCTTTTCCGCCTACGCCAATTCCGGCAATGTTCAGCTTGTCACTCGGCGCAATATGCCCCAGCCCGGCAACAGCATGGCTGGGCACGACCGTTATCCCGGCCACTACGGTGGCGGCAGTTCCCAAAAACCCCCTGCGGTTTATCAAATTTCTGGTTTCATTCATGGTTAGCAGTTTTAATGATTGATTAACTGAAAGCCCGGCAGAATCGCTGTTACCTTTCCGGCCGGTTTTTGAAAATACTTTTAAAACTATGATTTTTCAGAATACAAAAACGTGTTATTCAACAACATATACAAAACTATTTCCAGCCGGGTTCAATATTCCCCGGCAATTTCCAGGAGACGACACGATCTATTCAGCCGCTCGGATAACCTTTCTGCTGATTTTCTTTAAAGGTTTCGTGCCGGTATGGTGGCCAATCGTACTTTTTTCATACTACTTTTACAGGCAAACAGACTGTTTTTATGAATATGGATAAGTTTCCGTCGCGGCTGCTGGAGAATGCCGTCAATGAATTTGCCAAGCTGCCCGGCATTGGCAAAAAAACGGCGCTGCGGCTGGTTTTACATCTGCTCAGGCAGGAAAAAGAGGAGGTTGAGCAGTTTGGCATGAGCCTCATCAGGCTGCGCAATGAGGTGCTTCACTGCCAGGTTTGCCACAATATTTCGGATTCGGCGACCTGCCAGATCTGCGCCAACCCGGCCCGCAACAGTTCGGTGATCTGTGTGGTCGAAAACATCCGCGATGTGATGTCGGTTGAAAACACCCACCAGTTTAACGGACTTTACCACGTACTGGGCGGCATCATTTCGCCCATGGATGGCGTAGCCCCTTCCGATCTGGAGATCGACTCCCTGCTGAAACGGGTGGAAACCGGCGGCATCGAAGAGGTGATCCTGGCGCTGCCCACCACAATGGAGGGCGACACCACCAATTTCTTCATCTACCGCAAACTGAAAGAAAAAAAAGTGGCAGTCACCACCCTGGCCCGCGGCGTATCGGTTGGCGAAGAGCTTGAATACACCGATGAAATTACCCTGGGCCGCTCTATCGTAAACCGCGTCGAATTTGAACGGACCATGGGAAGGTAAAAGTTTCCGGCAGCCATCCGAAATCTCCCCATCGCCAACTTCACGACAATGATTGGCGGATTTATTCAAACATGGCCCGAAAATCGCCCTGAAACCTTAAATTTGTTTCCGGCATAACACGCGGACATGAAATTATCAGTCATCATTGTCAATTACAACGTCAAACATTTTCTGGAACAGTGCCTCCATGCAGCGCTGAAAGCCACACGCAATCTGTCGGCTGAAATTTTTGTGGTCGACAACAATTCGGTTGACGGCTCGTGCCACCTGGTCAGGGAAAAATTCCCCACCGTCAAACTGATTGAAAACAGCGAAAACGTGGGTTATGCTGCCGCCAACAACCAGGCTATCCGCCAGGCTGCCGGCGAATACATCCTGCTGCTCAACCCCGACACCGTGGTGGAAGAAGACACCTTTGAAAAAACAACCGGTTTTATGGATGCCCATCCCGAAGCCGGCGGACTGGGGGTAAAAATGATCGATGGCAAAGGAAAATTCCTGCCCGAATCGAAACGCGGACTGCCGGTTCCCTGGGTGGCGTTCTACAAAATATTTGGCCTCTCCAGGCTATTCCCGCATTCCCGGAAGTTTGGCAAATACCACCTCACCTACCTCGACGAAAACCAGACCCACCCGGTTGACGTGCTGTGTGGCGCTTTTATGCTGCTGCGCCGCGAAACGCTCAACCAAACAGGCCTGCTCGACGAAGCATTTTTTATGTACGGGGAAGATATCGACCTCTCTTACCGTATTCTGCAGGCCGGCTACCGCAACTACTATTTTCCGGAAAGTACCATTATCCACTACAAAGGCGAGAGCACCAAAAAAGGAAGCATCAATTACGTACGGATTTTTTATAACGCCATGCTCATTTTTGCCCGCAAGCACTTTTCCACCGGAAATGCCCGGTTTTATTCCGTCTTTATTCATCTGGCCATCTATTTCAGGGCCTTGCTGGCTATTGTCCAGCGGCTGTTGCGGAAGGTGTACCTGCCCCTGAGCGATGCACTGCTCACCCTGGCCGGCTTCAGCATCCTGCTGCCTTTGTGGGAAATCATCAAATTTGAACCGGGCTACTATCCACCCTTCTACCGGCAGGTGGTGGTGCCGGCCTACCTGCTCATCTGGCTGGCAGCGATTTTTCTCTCGGGCGGCTACCGGCGGCCGGTCAACCTGCTCCGGCTGGTGCGCGGCCTGCTGTGGGGAACCGTAGCCATTCTGATCGCCTACTCGCTTATTGACGAAAGGTACCGTTTTTCACGGGCGCTGATCCTGCTGGGTTCGGCCTGGGCGCTGGCGGTTTTGCCCCTGTTCCGGATCTTTTTCAGCAGGCTGCGCATCAAAGGTTTTGAACTGGATATTGAAAAACAGAAACGAATCGCCATCGTGGGACACCTCCAGGAGGCGTCGCGTGTGAAGGCGCTGCTGCTTCAAACTCCCGTCAGGTCGGAAATTGCCGGTTACATAGCGGTTGCCGGTGAAGATAGCGGCGAAGAATACCTGGGCTCAACCGCCCAGCTGCGCGAAATCATCCGCATCAACCGGATTGACGAGATCATCTTCTGCGCCGAAAACCTCAGTTCGGGCGAAATCATCCGGGCCATGCTCGACCTCACCAGCCTGGAGATAACCTACAAAATTGCGCCGCCCGAAAGTTACAGCATCATCGGAAGCAACTCCATCCACACGGCCGGCGATCTCTACCTGGTCGACATCAACGCCATCTCGAAAAAGGAGAACCGCCGGAAAAAAAGGATTTTCGACCTGGCAGCCACACTCTTTTTCATGCTGAACTCATTCTGGCTGATTTGGTTTTTCCGCCGAAAATCGCAATTTTTAAAAAACTTAGCCGGCGTGCTGAAAGGCAGCCTCTCGTGGGTGGGATATCTTCCCCTGCCCGAGCAGACCGATCTTCCGCAATTACGCCCGGGCATTGTGAACCCCGGAAACCTTTTTTGTGAAACCGAGCTGACCGAAGCGCGTAAACGGCAACTGAATATTTTGTACGCCAAAGACTACCGTCTGATCACCGACCTGGAACTGGTAGCCCGCAGCTGGAAACTTTTAGACCAAAAACCGGATGAATGACTTACTACAATATGGAAACATCAGCTTACGCGCCCTGGAACCCGGCGACATCGACCTGCTGTATGAATGGGAAAACGACTCGTCGCTCTGGGTGATAAGCAACACCCGGGCCCCTTTTTCGAAACACCTGCTGGCCCAATACATTGAAACTGCCGCCCGGGATATTTATGAACAAAAACAGCTGCGGCTGATTATCCAGTCTGCGGAGCTGCGCCCGGTTGGTGCGATTGACCTTTTCGATTTCGACCCCTACCACCAGCGGGCCGGCGTGGGCATCCTGATCCACCATACCGAAGACCGCCACCAGGGATTCGCCTCCGACGCCCTGCAGGCGCTCGAAAACTATGCCCTCCATTTCCTGGGACTCCGCCAGCTCTACGCCAATGTTTCGGAAGAGAATACCGCCAGCCTGAAACTGTTTCAGAAAGCGGGCTACGAAGTGACCGGCATCAAGAAAAAATGGCTCCGCACCCCAACTGGCTGGAGAGACGAATGGCTTCTGCAAAAAATACTGACGTAAGGTTATTCTGCGCTGACCACTTCGGTTGAGCGGCCAATCCCGTTTTCATTAAAGGCTTCGATCCGGAAAAAGAAGCTCTTCTCCGGTTCCATTCCCCGGAAATAGTATTCGTTGGCGCCAAACACCATGATGCTGTTGTACAACTTATCCCGGGCGATTCCGGTATAGATCACGTAACCGGTAGCATCGGCTGCCTTTTCCCACTTCAGCCAGGCATTGCGCCGCTCCGAAGCTCCCCGCAGCACGGTAAAATGGCTGACCGGCTGTGGCACGGCGCCATGTCCGTTGCCAAACACCCGGAATCCGCTCACAGCAAACTTCCCGGCTGCCATGTGAATATTGACCAGCTTCAGAAAGCGGGCTTCCACCGGCTGTTCCAGCTCGACGTAATCGTGCGGGACATCGGTTTTATTTTGACTTTTATCGATCAGCAGACTCCATTTTTTTCCGTCCCGGGAGGAGAAAACCTGATACTGATGAAAAATACCGTTCTGTTTTCCCAAAAACTGGGCATCGTGATCGGCGTAGTTGATCTGTATGGCACGAACCGTACACACTTCGCCCAGATCGGTTTGCAGCCACTCCCCTTTCCGGTTGGTTTGGGCGCTCCAGTAGGTCTTGATATCCTCGTCCACTGCAAAGTTGGGCGAACACCCCGGCAGCGCCGATGACACCTGCACCGGTTTCTGGTAATTCAGCAACATCCAGCCGGTAAAATAGCGGTCTGTTCCAGCCGGCTGCTTTTCGGGCAGGTAGTGGGGGAAATCGCCGTAAGCGGTGTTGCAGAACAAAATTCCGTCGCGGTCAAAACCCGAGGGCCACAACCCCAGTCTTCGCTCGAAATTATTTTTTACGCCGATGGAAATGGTCGAGATGTGCCACCAGCGGCCGCTCCGGTCCTGAAAGGTGGAGCCGTGGCCGGCCCCGCGGGCAAAACCTCCGGGTTTGTAAGCAAACGGGTTGTGCACCTGGTAAGTAAAAGGCCCCAGCGGGTGGTCCGAAACATACACCCCGTCGGCATAACCGCTGAACTCCGTTCCCGGTGCGCCATACTGCAGGTAGTAACGTCCGTTGTGTTTGTTCATCCAGGCTCCCTCAATAAACGGCGCCAGAAAGGTGTTGTCGTTCGCCTCCCCGAACCGCTCCCAGCCATGCTGCTCCGGATGAAGCGCGATCAGCTCTTTCCGTTCGCCGACAGGCTGAAGGGTTTTACGGTCAATCTCGGTACCGTAGATCGGGTACACATTGCTCGATCCCCAGTAAAGATAAACCCGGCCGTCATCATCGGCAAAAAAAGCAGGATCCCAGGCGCCTGCCCGGAAAGAGTCAACCGCCTCCACCCAGTTGTCGGTGCGCGGATTGGTGCTCATCCAAAGCGGGAAATCTTTGGTGTGGGTCGACCCGATCAGCAGCAGCGTATCGCCCAGCACCAGGGTTGCCGGGGCACACAGTTCGTCGTAAACCTGGTGATAGGGTTTCAGAAATTTCCGCGGCACAAAATTCCACGCCCCCAGATCGGTGCTCCACCAGTATCCCCACTGGTTGGTCGAAAAAAGATAATAATCGTTTTTAAACAGGGTGATCACCGGATCGGCCGTTGCACGATGCCGTCCCTGTTCCGAAAAATCGGGGATGGGAGTAAAACCGTAATCCAGATTCATCGGGTTACAGTAGGTACGCGGCTGTCCGGTTGCCGGGAAAAAAACGGACAAGGCCGCCCCTAAAAAAAACAGGATCCTGAAACTTCTCATGACAACTCTTTTGGCAGTGAATTTACAATATTCTGACAGCCAAACAGCACATCCGGCCGCCGGCAGGAAGGATCCCGTCCCAGGAAAACAATTCAGCCGGCTACCGCCTGGTTTTTACGATCATTTGCCGAATTGCCGGGATAAAAAACGAACCGCCCCCCAGTAAAACAATGGCCAGCCCCGAGATCAGAAAAGCATTGGGAACCCCGATCCGGTCGGCAATAAAACCGGTTTGCAGCAAACCGATCATCGATGGCAGCAAGGTTACGCTTCCGTAGATAGAAAAAACCCGCCCCAAAGCCGCCGGGGTAATGGTTGTTTGCATCACCACCATAAAAGCAGCCGAATACACCGCCATGGAAATGCCTCCAAAGAAGGTGAGCACCATAAAAATCCAAAATCCGGTTACCGGAAGTATCCCCGAAAAAACAAACGTCAGCCCCAGCAGGATGTAAGTGGCGTTGATCTGAACAATCTCATTCATTTTGAAACGCTTAATGCCCATCAGCGCGCCGCCGGCCAGCATCCCGACTCCCCACGCCACCTCGATGATACTCATCTGGTAGGTTCCTCCCGAAAAGTGGTTAATGGTCAGCAACGGGAAGAGGGCGGCAACCGGCATAATAAAAAAGGTGGCTCCAATGATCACAATAAACAGCCACAACAATCCCGGACGGCTGTAAATTTCGTGTAACCCCTCTTTCATTTCGCGGAAGATGTGCGGCGCCGGCGCCCCCTCTTGCCGCTCCGGATTGGGAATATGAACCAGTAGCAACGAAATGCAGCCAATGAGCGCACCGGCCACATCGACAAACAACACGCTGGTCATGTTGAAAACACTGATCAGCAGCGCAGCCAGGGCAGGCCCGGCAATGGTCCCGACCGACTGGATCACCTGGTTAACCCCGGCAATCCGCATCAGCTCCGACTCGGGAGCCAGCAGCGGCACCGACGCCTGCATGGCCGGCACATGAAAAGCGCTTCCCACCGACCGGAGCGCCAGCAAAACATAGAGATACGACACCTCGACCCGTCCGATCCAAAACAGTATCCCCATGATCGCCGAACAAACAGCGATAAACGTATCGGCAACAATCATGGTCCGCCGGCGATCCCAGCGGTCGATCAGCACGCCGGTAAACGGCCCCAGCACCAGCTGCGGCAGCAGGGCTGCAATCGTTGCAAAGGCCAGTACCTCGGCCGACTTGGTCTCCATGCTCAGCCAGAACACAACCGCGTAGCCCACAATAGCGCTGCTCAGCGTCGAAAACAGTTGTCCGGACCAAATAATTGCAAAGACTTTTTTCCAGTTATTCATAAAATGATGAATTATTTTGACTGACCATCAGCCGCCCCGCGATCCAAATTTCCGGCAGGGCCGCCGTTTTTCTGAAGAAATAAAAAGAAAATCACCCCCGGACAGAAACAGGAGGGTGGTTGAAACGGAAGATCCAATCTCCGGCAGACTTGCTTACCGGTCGCGGTATGGAAAAAACATCTTCATGATCCGAAATGTGGTTTTGTTCTTACTGAAAAAGAATACCTCAAAAATAAACTTTTTGGCAAAAAATCTTTTGTGCCGAATCAGATCTTTTGAAACAAAACGGTCAGTTTCCGCAGGTCAACGGCTGAAGATTTCCGGAAACCGGCCTTTTCGGCCCAAGAAACAGACCGGAGGAATTCCCGGATTTTGACATGTCCCGGCGGCTCGGCAAAGAAGAGGGTTGCCCCGGGCTTCAGCATCCGGTAAAGGCGGGCAAACAGCGCTTCCTGGTCGGGCACTTCGTGGGCAACGGCAAACAGCAGGGCAAAATCGGCCAGCTGGTCCATCCCCTCAAAATCCCTGTCGCTTCCGGTAATCAGCCGGGGTTCGATGCGTTGCTCTAGACCGGCCTTTCGGGCCCGCCGCAACAGGTTTACAAACATGCGGGGCTGAATATCGAAACAGTAAACCCGGCCGGTTTCGCCCACCATCCGGGCCATGGGCAGACTAAAATAGCCCATCGCACTGCCGTAGTCAATCACCTTCATGCCCGGTTTCAGGAACGGGCCGGCAATCTGATCCGGGTTGTGCCTGATCTTCCGGAGCGGAAACAGCAGCAGATACCCCATCCACCACGGGCAAACTTTTGATTTTTCCATTGTCGCCATTTTTATCGGGCATTTTTAACGATCGCCCGCCCCCAAATCATTTCAAAAATTTCCAACCAGCCATTTACAGATCGTCAAAATGAGGAACCTCTTTCAGATAGCCGGCCGTGTGTGCTTCGTAATCGACCCGGCACACAAAATGCTGCAGGCCGTTCGACACCAGGATCAGCGGCACCTTCAGCGCGCTGTTGTAGCGCACCGCCTGGTCAAAAGCCGCCTGGGTGACCGCCACCCCGGGCGCTTTAAACTCGGCCACCAGCAGAGGCGCTCCTTTCCGGTCGTACACCAGCAGGTCGAACCGCTGCGAAAGCCCGTTCACAGTCACCTTTTTTTCAACAGCCATCAACGACGCCGGATACCCTTTTTCGCCAGCCAGGTAATGCAAAAAATGCTGCCGCACCCACTCTTCGGGGGTGAGCGCCACAAAACGCCGGCGGATTTCGTCAAAAATCAGCCTCCGTCCTCTCTCTTCGCGAAGCCGAAAGGAATATTCAGGTAATTGAAGTTTTTGCATCATGCGCGGTCAAAGTTGTTATTTTTGCAGATTCAGAAATTGAAGCTAAATTAACACAATTTCCAAATTTGTACCGGAGCATGAAAACCAAGGAAGAAATTGTATCCAACTGGCTGCCGCGCTACACCGGCCGGCCGATTGAAGAGTTCGGAAAATATATCCTGCTGACCAATTTCCAGTTATATGTTGAAATGTTTGCCAGCCGTTTCGAAGTGCCCATTGTGGGCGGAGACCGGAATATGCCCAACGCCTCGGCCGAAGGGATTACCATCATCAACTTCGGGATGGGGAGCCCCAATGCTGCCACCATCATGGACCTGCTGAGCGCCATCTCTCCCAATGCCGTCCTTTTTCTCGGAAAGTGCGGCGGACTGAAAGCCAAAAACCAGCTGGGCGACCTGATCCTGCCCATTGCCGCCATCCGCAGCGACGGTACCTCGAACGACTACCTGATGCCCGAAATTCCGGCGTTGCCCGCTTTTAACCTGCAAAGAGCCGTTTCGCACGTGATCCGCGACAAAGGGCTCGACTACTGGACCGGCGTGGTTTTTACCACCAACAAGCGGGTATGGGAATATGATGCCCGCTTCAAAAAATACCTGGAAAAAACGCGCGCAATGGCCATCGACATGGAAACTGCCACCATCTTTGTCGTTGGTTTTGCCAATTCGATACCGGCCGGGGCGCTGCTGCTGGTTTCCGACCAGCCCATGATCTCCACCGGCGTAAAAACCGAAGCCAGCGACAAAAAAGTTACCTCGCTCTTCGTCCAAAACCACCTCAACGTGGGAATTGACGCCCTGCGGGAAATCAAAGACAACGGCCAGTCGGTAAAACACCTAAGATTCTGATATGGAATTTGAACAGATCCTTCAAAACCTGAAAAAGAAGATATACCACCCGGTCTATTTTCTTTGCGGGGACGAACCCTACTACATCGACCTGCTTTCGGACTACATCGAAAAAAATGTGCTGAATGAAGCCGAAAAGGGATTTAACCAGATTATTTTCTACGGAAAAGACACCGAGCTGGTCACCGTTATTGAAACCGCCCGCCGTTTCCCGATGATGGCCAACCAGCAGGTGGTGATCGTCAAAGAGGCGCAGGCCTACAAAAAGCTGGACCTGCTGGAGAAGTACCTCGAAGCGCCGCAAAAATCGACGATCCTGGTTTTTAACTACAAATACGGAAAGCCCGACGGCCGTACCAAGGTGGTCGGCCACCTCAAGGCAAAAGGGATCTACTTCGAATCGAAAAAACTGTATGACAATAAAATTCCGGGCTGGATTGACGAATATGTAAAAAGCCGCAACTATTCGATCACGCCGCAGGCTTCGATGATGCTGTCGGAGTACCTGGGAACCGAACTCTCGAAGATTGCCAACGAGCTGAACAAACTGTTTATCGTTTTGCCCGAAGGAACGCGCCTCACACCCGAACACATCGAAAAAAACATCGGCATCAGCAAGGATTACAATGTTTTTGAGCTTACCGGCGCCCTGGGCGAACGAAACGTTTTAAAGGCCAACCGCATCATTGCCCACTTCGGGGCAAACCCCTCCGCCAACCCCATCCAGCTGACCACCGGTGTGCTGTTCCAGTACTTTTCAAAACTGTTCAAGTACCACTTCCTGCCCGACAAATCGGAAAGGGCCGCGGCTTCGGCGCTCGGCCTCAACCCCTACATTGCCCGGAGCTACATCGAAGCCGCCAAACGGTACAACCCGACCAAACTGTTTGAAATTATCGGTATCTTGCGCGAATACGACATGAAAAGCAAAGGGCTGGAATCGTCTTCGGGGGTTTCCGACCTCGACCTGCAAAAAGAGATGATCTATAAAATCCTGCACTAATATGATTACTTACTTACTGCTCGGGACGACCATCCTGGTTTCCTACATCGCTTTTTCGAATAGCGCGCTGATGGACCGGCTGCAATTTAACGCCGCCCACGTCATCCACCGCAGGCAGTACTACCGGCTGCTGAGCCACATTCTGGTCCACGCCAACTGGACCCACCTGCTGGTGAACATGATTGTGCTCTTTTTCTTCGGAAGGGCCGTGGAAGAGTACCTGCACTTCTGGTTTGGACGGACCTCCACCGCCTATTTCCTGCTCCTTTACCTGGGCGGGGCGCTCTTCTCCAACCTCTATGCCCTGATCAAACACCAGAACAACTACTATTACAACGCCGTGGGCGCCTCGGGAGCTGTTTCGGCCGTGCTGTTTGCCTTCATCTTTTTCAATCCGTGGGAAAAAATCTACTTCTTCGGGGTGCTCCCGATCCCGGGGATTGTGTTTGCCGTGCTTTACCTGGCCTACTCTTACCACATGAGTAAAAAACAGCTCGACAACGTGGCCCACGACGCCCACTTCCTCGGAGCCGTTTTTGGCTTTCTTTTCCCGATTCTGCTGAAACCTTCGCTCTTCAGCCAGTTTATCGACCAGCTGTTCCGCCAGCTGTAACCACTTGTTTCGTTCAAATTATTCCCAAATCCAGATGTTCATCCTGTTCAACGGAAAAATCATCCGCCGCGAAGAGTGGCTCCCCAACGCACTTCTGCTCCGGAAACCTTTTCTTCTGGAAGAGACGGTGTGGTTTGCCAGCGGAGCGCTGCCGCTTTTCAGGAACCACCTGGAACTGCTGGAGGCCCGGTGCCAACAGCTGAACCTCCCCC
>JARKOX010000191.1 GCA_029975525.1 Prolixibacteraceae bacterium
CGAAAAACCGCAAAAGGTATTGCTGAATTCCAAAGAAACCAGATTCAGTTATTCCGAAGATGAAAAGCAAATCGTATTGGAAACCAAAGAAGTATCAAAAAGAGAACCGTTAGTATTTGAAATTATAATGGCAGAGTAAAACCGGATAAGATTACAAGGAAGGTTTCTGTCAAATCGTTAAAAAAATGTTTTAGTTATTTGAAGTCGACAGATCTGATCTGGGGTTGAAGTTTTTTTAGGCCCACCCCCAGGCAGATCTGTCACTCATTTGTCGTTTTCATAAACCGGCTGCCATTCGTTTGGGATATCTTTTATCAGTTTACGTTTTGGTAAAAGCAGTTGGAGAAGGGACTGGCGGTTGAGGCTGTTCGGCGCAGATCACCAGCCTGAAAAGGTGATTTCCCAGTCGTCGGTGTAGATGGCGTTGTGCGACGGGTTCCAGAGATAGATTACCACAGCAGCGCCAGCTTTTATTTTGTGGGTGTCGAGAATGGTGCGTACCGTTACGGGGCACCACGCGGCAAATGATTTGATCTGGGGGAAAACCGGCGTTCCTTCCCAAAGCTCTTCCCCCTGGTTTTCACTAACCGAAACGACCACCAGCGCGTCGGTTTTTTCCATGGCGAGGCACTGCAGGCGGCAGCTGACCAGCAGGTGGCTGAAGGCTGACAGCTGTAGCGAATCGGACGGTATCCGCAAGGTGGCGGAGAATTCGGCCGGATGGCTGGAGAAACGCCCACTCACCGACAAGGTGGAGTCGATGTTTCCGTCGCCGCCCGACCAGAATGGTTGGGGCGCTTCAAAATCGTTGGTAAAAGAGGCCAGCAACCGGGGTTTTTTCCAGCGGTGAGTCACCCAAACCGACATGCCCAGCGCCGAATCGGCAGCGACAGGTTGGGCCACCATTTCGGGACAAAAGGCAAAAAAGGGCAGTTTTTGAGGTGGCGTTCCGCTCAGGTATTCGGTATAGTTGTTTTTCAGAAGGGCGGTGCGGACCGCATCCGTATCCGGCAGGGTTTCCGCCTCCTGCCAGGTCAGCAGCTCCGGCCCCTGCTCCCCGAAGCCGGAATAGTACCGGAGCAGCCGTTGCTGCACTTCATCGGTGATCACCCGGTCGAACGGCTGTCTGATGATATTTTCCTCCACAAATTCCTTCTGTCGGGCATAGTTGATGTGCCGGGCGTAGGAGATAAACCGGCCCGGTTTGATGGCCAGCCCCACCACCAGTAACACCACACAAACCGGCAAAAAATGTTTTCTGTTCTGAAAGAATATCCCGGTTATGGCAACCACTCCCAGTGGCAGCAGCTGTTCTCCAAAAGTTTCTTTACCGGCCGGAATGAGCAGCAGAGAGAAGAGAGCCGTTGCCAGCAGCACCATCAGCCAGTACTTCCGGAGGTTAAAGAATGCGGAAACCGCCAATCCACCGGCAATGGCAAATAGCGGGATCAGAAAAAGGTAGTGGCGCGGGTCGGTGCACATGGGGTTGTACGCGGTTGGCGTGATGGTCATCCAGTTGGCGGAGAGCAGCAAAATAACTGCAGCAGAGCCCCAAAAGCGCAGGCTTTTGAGCTGCGGGTTTCGGCGGGCCAGGAGCAGTGCCGGGAGCAGTAAAATCAATCCGGCCAGCAGTCCCTGCCGGGTCAGTTCGCTGAAAAGCCCGTAGCTGATGCGGCGGAACAGCTCACGAAACGGCTGATCGGCATAATTGCAGAAGCTCACATAGCGGTTGGCCAAAATCGTCCGGAACCGCGCCGCGCTGTCACCGGTGAAGTAGCCGATGAGCAGAAAATAGCCCGTCAGCAGCGCCGCCCCTGTCAGGAGGGCTGGTAGCCAGAAGCGGCGGTGCTGTTTTTGGATGGCGTCGGTAACCAGCCACCACACCAGCAGCGGAACCAGCAGGACGACCGTCTCTTTCGAAAGAAAAGCCCCGAACAGCAGCAGCGCAAAAAGTACCGGAAGGTATCCGGCGGGATGGTTTCGTGCAGAGTGGGCATACACCAGGATCGCCGCGGTACTGAAAAAAGCCAGGTACACATCGGGCATCACCTTATCGGAGTAAAAGAGTGTCCAGTGGTTGAAGGTAAAAAGAGCCAGTCCCACGGCTGCAGCCCATCCGGAGTGACGCTTCAAGGTCAGGAAAATCAGCAGCAGGGTGGCCAGCGACAGGAGGATGGCAGGCGCCGACGAAGCAATGTCGTTGATCCCGAAAAGCCGGTAGGAGAGGGCTGTCAACCCGAGAATGGTCCAGCGAAAAGAAAAGTGGTCGCTCCAGTCCACCTGACCATGCAGCAGATTCGCCGACAATTCGGCATAAAGCAGGTCATCGAAGCCATAGAATCCCAGAAAAGCTTCGGCATGATAAACAACAAAGAGCGCTGCAAAGAGGAAAAAAAGCAGCCAAACCAAATTTTTTTTCAGGGTCATTGCTGCCGGTTGGGTTATTCTTCCATTTCTCCCAGAATTTTTTCCACCTCTTCGTTGGTTTTCTGCAGCTTCTCCTTACACGATTTCAGCAGAACGGAGACCCGTTTAACCTTTTCAGCCAGCTCATCGATGTCCAGCTCTTCATTTTCGATTTTAGCCAGAATCTCTTCGATCTCTTCGATCGCCTCCTGGTAAGTAACTTTTTTGGTAACCATATCCTATTTTTTAATGATTTTACTAAAGACGGAACCATCATGGAAACGGGTTTCCAGGTCGTTGGTTTCCGAAATTTCATGGGACGATTTGATGATTTTGCCATTCTGCAACGCCAGCGTAAATCCGCGGCGCAGCACATTTTGCGGGTCCAGCAGGCGCAGGGCGGCTTCGCGGGCTGCCAGCTCTTTGCCGGCAATCAGCAGCCGCGACCTCACTTTCTGCGGCAACTGTTTTTCCAGCTGTTGTACTTTCAGGGCGTTGTGGTCGAGCTGCGATTTCCCGAGGAAGCGGGTTTCGCGTCCCAGCCGGGCGAGGTAGTTACGCTCTTTCCGGAGCAGCAGGGTGGCAAATTTGGAGGTCCGTGAATGGAAGCGGTGCAGGTTTTCTGCGTGCTGCGCCACGTAGCGGTTGACACTGTTTTTATAGCGCTGCCCCAGCCGTAACAGCCGGAATTGCGAGTCGGTCAGGTATTTTCCGGCGGAGTGGACAATGTCGTCAGCCAGATTGGTCAGGGTTTCGGCATGGCTTTCGAGGATTTCGCGGGTTCGTTCGGCAACGGCTTTTTGAAGTTCGGTCAGTTTTTCATAGAAGCGGGCTGCGCCCGAAATAAAAAATTCAGCAACGGCGGTGGGGGTTTTTTGCCGGGTGTGCGCCACCAGGTCGATGATTGTATCGTCTTTTTCGTGTCCGATTCCGGTAACCACCGGCAGCGGAAATTGGGCCACCGTGTAGGCCAGTTCAAAATTGTCGAAGCAGCTGAGGTCGGCCTGGGCGCCCCCACCGCGGATAATGGCTACCGCATCGAAATTTTCCTCTTCGGCATAAATACGGTCGAGCGCCCGCAAAATCGACGGAGCAGCCTCGGCGCCCTGCATAAACGCCTCGAAGAGCCGGTGGTGAAATATAAATCCGTAACTGTTGTGCTCCAACTGGTTGACAAAATCCTGGTAGCCGGCTGCCGTGGCCGATGAGATGATGGCAATCCGCTGCGGAACGAGCGGTAGCGGCAGCTCGCGGTTCATATCGAAAACGCCGGCCTCCTGAAGTTTTTCAATGATTTCGCGGCGGCGGCGCACCAGATCGCCCACCGTGTAAGTGGGGTCAATATCTTTAATGTTGAAACTCAGCCCATAGGCGGGGTGATACTCCACGGAAACAAGCACCAGTACTTTGATTCCGTCGGAAAAGGGCTGGCCGGTGGCCGTTTCAAAATAGGGTTTCAGCATCCGGAACGTGTAAGACCAGATGGTGGCCCGCGCCCGCGCCACAATGTCGTCAGAAACCGAATCTTTTTCGATCAGCTCCAGGTAGCAGTGTCCCGTGCGGTTTATCTTCAGTTCGCTGATTTCAGCCACCACCCAGATTGTTTCGGGAAACGCATCCTGCAGGGCATCGCGAATCAGGTTATTCAATTCCAAAAGCGTAAGCTGACCATTCATGGTTTCACTATTTTATGTATTTCCGTTCCTTTTCCGGAGGTGATTTTCAGTAGCCACACTCCCGAAGTAAGCGAATTTAATCGGATCGTGATGATTTGGTCCGCATAAAATGTTTGGCGGAAAACGACAACCCCGTTGATTCCCGAAATTTCAACATCCGTTTTAAGCGGCGGGGATTCCACCGGCCAGAGGTGGATAAACGACGGGGCCGGATTGGGAAACACAGCCCATTTGGGAGCTGACGCGCCCGGCTGGGGAAGTAAGTTGAGCAGCATCGCCGAAGCCCGTTCAAAGTCGGGAATGCCGAAACCCAGCAGCGAATCGGGAACCAGCCTCTGGTGGCCGCTGTAATAGAGGATCGCTTTGAGCTGGGAGGCGGAGACAGCGGGGCGCAGCTGCCACAGGCAGGCGGTCATTCCGGCCAGCACCGGCGAGGAGAAGGAGGTTCCGTTCCGCAGCGAGATCGTTCCGTCGGTGTCCGTCACGGCAGCGCCCCAGCCCAGTGCGGCCAGGTTGGGTTTTACGGCGCCGCCCGGCGCTGGCCCCACCGAGCTGAAGGGCGCCCGCACCCCTTCTTTGTTGACAGCTGCCACAGCAATCACCTGGTCGCCGTCGGCCGGCGTAACAATATGGCGCCACGACTTGTTGCCCTCGTTTCCGGCCGAGGCAAATACCATCATTCCCTTTTGAGCAGCCAGGTTAGCGGCTTTTGCCACGCGGGTGGTTTGGCCGTCCAACTCGGCGTAGGTGTGGTTCATTTCAGCCAGGTCGAATGTTGAATAGCCCAGCGAGGAGTTGATGATGTCGGCGCCAACGCTGTCGGCAAATTCGGCAGCCGCAATCCAGTTATCTTCTTCCACCGGATATTCGGTGGCGGCATCTTCGGAACGTAGCAGCCAGTAGGAGGCTTCGGGCGCTGTTCCCACCAACCGGCCCGGCAGGTTGGCGCCCATCGTCGAAAGGACCATCATACCGTGCGGATGTTCCTCGAAAATATTGGCTTGCGGATACACAAAGTCGCGGGTTCCCAGGATGCGGTCGGCCTGCCACAGGGTGTCGAAGGCCGGGAGCCGGTCGACCTGAAAAAAGCCGGCGTCGAGCACGGCAATGTGGATCTCTTTTCCCCGGAAACCCTGCCGGTGGAGCAGCTGTCCGTTCAATTGCGCAATCTGGTGAATCGCCTGTCCGTAAAACGAGCTGTCGGCGCGGCCGGGCAGCCCGGTGGTTTCAAGTTTCAGGGAGGCACTTTTGAGCGGCATCGCCGGTTTGGTGAGCTGCACGTTGTTTACAAAGCTGAGTTTCCTGATTGTTGCCGCCAGGGTATCGTGCGGCAGCGTTACGGTGATGCTGTTGAGCCATTTGGAGCTGTGCAGCAGGCTGGCGCCGGTTTTCAACACCTGGTCGATGTAAGCCTGGTTTACCGGCAGGTCGGTTTCGTCGAGGGGAATCTGCTGCCGCTCCCTGCGGGCAATCGCTCTTTCGGAGAGAAATTGCTGCGGTTGCCGTAACGACCACGGCGACCCTTTTTTGTCGGTAAATTCTACCCGGTAAACCGGCTGTCCCGACAGTTGCAGGCTCATCAGCAATCCCGTCAGGGCGATTGCCACTCTTCGGTATTTTTTTGCAGGATTCATTTACAGCAGCAAAATCAACCGAAAATTACGGTTTCGTCCCGAAATTTTAAAACGAAACAGGAAGGATTGCCGCTTATTTTTTGAGCGGAGCCCGCCACCCGAAAAAGTGGTTGCTGCCGGAAGCGGCGATGGGAGGGCCGGCTGGTGATCCAGCTTTCCAACTATTATCTTCCAGAGAAACCTTTCTGCTGTTTTTCCTGGAAAAAGTTGGTGGGGTCGGACAGAAATTTTTCAGGATCGGTCAGTTTGTCCCGATTCTTCTCCCAGTCGTTTAGTTGTTGGGTGTCCAGTTTGCGCAGTACCTCGGGGTTGAGCAGCACTCCCTGGCGGTATTGCAGGGTGTAGTTCAGCGTGCCGTTTTCCCGAAAAAATTTCCATTCGCCTTCGGGAAGGTCATCCTGGTAAAAGGCTTCCACTTCCGGTATTCCTGATGGGAAATAGCTGATGCAGTAGCCGTTGCGGGCATGGTTGCGGTAGAGGCATTCGAGGTAAGGTTTGCCGTTTTTGAAGAAGGTACGGTATTTTCCATCGCGGAGGTCATCTTTCCATTCGGCCTCCTCCAGCAGTTCGCCGGTCGGGTAGAACTTCCGGGAGATGCCGTTTTTTTTGCCTGCTACAAAATACTCTTCGGCAATTTTTTTTCCTTCGGAAAAGTAGAGCCAGTTTCCCGCCTTTTTTTCGTCGGTGTAAACTCCCCGGGCAATCTGTTTGCCGGAAGTATCGAAAAGTTGCGCCTGCACCGAGTCGCCCGTTTCGGGATAGTTGAGAAGGGCTTTTAACTGGCCGGATTCGTGGTAACGTTTCCACTGACCCACCGGCTGGTTGTCGCGAAAACTCCCTTCGTACATGGTTTTTCCGGTGGGATACTGCTTTTTCCACAGCCCTTGCCGCCAGCCCGAGGCGTCGGTGCGGTTTATCTCCTGGCTTGTTGCCAGCAGGGAAATCAACCCCAAAAACAGGAACCAAATTTTTTTCATAACCTTCACCAATTGTCAGTCGCTTTCTTGCTGGGAAAACGTTCCGAAAGTTATTGAATTACCTGCAAAAAGTTTGGCTGACGTAAAAAAATAGGGCTACTGTTCCATTTTTCGGTTCATAAAGGCTTCTCCGGCGAGGATTTTTTCAGCCAGCGACTGAATGGTTTCACGGTGAACCATTTTTTCGAAATTGTTGCGGATCTGGGTAAATTCACCATGCAGCGGACAGGGATTGGTTTCGCTGCAGCTTTTGAAGCCAAAAGCACAGTGGGTGAAAAATTTCTCACCGTCGATGGCCTGGATGACCTGGTAGATGGTCAGGTTGCCGGCCGGAGAGTCGAAATAGAACCCCCCGCCGCGTCCTTTTGCGGAATAGACCAGCCGGAAACGGGTAAGTGTTTGCATAATTTTGGCTGTAAACTGCTCGGGCGAGTCGATCTCTTTGGCAATTTCACGATATCCCGGGCGTTTTCCCTCCAGGTTTTGCAGCCACACATAAACCAATGCCCGAATGGCATATTCAGCAGATTTTGATAACATGCAGTTTTTTTTTACCACCGCAAAAGTACCGTTTTTTAACTATCCTTCTCCAGGGCCAGCGCTTTTGGAAAGAGGATGTTGTTTTCAAGATGGATGTGGCGGTGCAGGTCGAGTTCAAATTCTTCCAGTTTCCGGTAGGCGGCCTGGAAGGTGCTGCAGGCGTCGGCAGGCACCGTGTAGTGGGCCGAGAGGCGGCGAATCTCTTCAAAACGTTCGCCTTCGGCAGCGTGTTCCTGCATCATCACTTCAATGGGAGAGGCCACAGCTCCCGGCTGAACCGGCAACCGCTGTCCGGTTTTTTTGAGGCGGATCAGGTGTTTAACCCGGGGAAACAGGACCATCTCTTCCTTTTGCATGTGCTGTGCCAGCTGACCGGCCGAAGCTTTGAACAGCGCTTTGATCTGGTGCAGCTCGGGATGGTTGTCGCCGTGTGCATGCGCCGTTCGTTCCAGGTATTCGGTCACCAGCGGAATAGCCTCTGCCACGTAGCTGTGGTGTTTTTCGACAATGTAGTCGCTGAGTTCGTCGAGCTCCATTTCATCAAAACGGGGCTGGGAGGGGTCGGCTTCCCGGTTCGTCCATGCGGCTTTTATCTCTTCGATCAGCGCATCGGGTTCCAGGTTTTTGCCGGTGCAGGCTTCTTCAATGGTTTGAGCACCTCCGCAACAAAAATCAATGTGGTGTTTTTCAAACAGGTCGGCCAGCGGGGCGTGACGGCTGACCACGTCTCCAACTTTGGTTTTTCGATCTATTGCAATCATTTTCAGTAGTTTTAAAAGTTCAACTTATAAAAATTTTATAAAAGTGGATAAAAAGCTCCTTTGATATGTCGAAAATAGAAACTAATTTTTACTTTTACAAAAAGATCAAAAGATATTTAAGTCCACCTTTAAAAATCAATTTATGAAAACCAAAAAACTATGGATTGGATTTGCCGCGGTAGTCGCTGTTTCGTTCGCGGTATTACTTTTTTTCGGGGTTGAAATTTACCGGAAAGCGCCACCTATTCCGGAGCGGGTTGTAACGGCATCGGGCGAGCTGCTCTTTTCGGGAGCCGACATCCGCGACGGCCAGAATGTATGGCAATCGATGGGAGGGCAGGAGGTAGGCACGGTGTGGGGGCACGGCGCTTACCAGGCGCCGGACTGGACTGCCGACTGGCTGCACCGCGAAGCGGTATTTATGCTCGACCACTGGGCCGTGCTGGAGGCCGGAAAACCTTTTGACCAGCTGGGCGAAGAGCAGCAGGCAGCCCTGAAAGCCCGCCTCCAAAAAGAGCTGCGTACCAACACCTACGATGCTGCCAGTGGTACCATTACCATCTCTGACCTGCGGGCCGAAGCTTTTCGTACCCTGAGCCTTCATTACAAAGGGCTGTTTACCAACGATCCGGCCAAGGATCATCTGCGCGAGGCGTACAGCATTGCTACCAATGCCATCAAAGATGAGGTGCGGATGAGTAAAATGAATGCCTTTTTTTTCTGGGCAACCTGGGCAACCGTTACCGAGCGTCCGGGACAGTCGGTTACTTACACGCACAACTGGCCGCCCGAAGAACTGGTTGGCAACAAACCCACCGGCTCGCTGATTTTATGGACGGGATTTAGCGTGATTCTACTGCTGGCCGGAATCGGCTGGCTGTCGTGGTACTACGCATCGAGCCGCGAGGAGGAGTTACAGGTTATTCCCGAGGTCAACCCGGTGTCGGGGCTGCAGCTTTTCCCGTCGATGAAGGCTACGTTAAAATATTTCTGGGTGGTGATGCTGATGTTTATCGTACAAATCGGGATGGGAGTCATCACGGCGCATTACGGGGTAGAGGGGTCGGCCTTTTACGGGCTTCCGCTGGCCGAGTTTCTGCCTTATTCCATCTCCCGGACCTGGCACGTGCAGCTCGGGATTTTGTGGATTGCCACTTCCTGGCTGGCCACCGGCCTCTTTTTTGCCCCGGCAATCTCAGGAAAAGAGCCTAAATACCAGCGACTGGGGGTAAATGTGCTGTTTGCCGCCCTGCTGGTGATTGTTGCCGGTTCGCTCACCGGGATGTGGCTGGGCGTGATGCAGAAGCTGGGATATGTTGAAAACTTCTGGTTTGGCCACCAGGGCTATGAATATGTTGACCTGGGCCGTTTCTGGCAGATTTTCCTGTTTGCCGGGTTGTTTATCTGGCTTTTCCTGATGGGACGGGCGCTGGTGCCGGCGTTGAAGGCGCGCACCGCCAACCGGCAGTTGCTGATTTTGTTCCTGATTTCGGCCATCGCCATCGCTTCGTTTTACGGCGCCGGGTTGATGTGGGGAAGACAAACCCACCTGGCTATTGCCGAATACTGGCGCTGGTGGGTGGTGCATCTCTGGGTCGAAGGTTTCTTCGAGGTGTTTGCCACGGTGATCATTGCCTATCTGTTTGTGCGGATGCAGCTGATCGGGCCGAAACTGGCCACTACCACGGTGCTCTTTTCAACCATTATCTTCCTTTCGGGTGGAATTCTGGGTACCTTCCACCATCTCTATTTTTCAGGAACACCCACAGCGGTGCTGGCGCTGGGAGCCTCCTTCAGTGCACTTGAGGTGGTTCCGCTGGTCCTGATGGGTTTTGAAGCCTACCACAACATCAAACTCAGTCGCTCGGCCAACTGGGTAAAAGCTTATAAATGGCCCATCTACACCTTTGTAGCGGTTGCGTTCTGGAACTTCCTCGGCGCCGGAATTTTCGGCTTTCTCATCAATCCGCCCATTGCGCTTTATTACATGCAGGGGCTGAATACCACACCGGTGCATGGTCACACCGCGCTGTTTGGCGTGTACGGGATGCTGGGCATCGGGCTGATGCTGTTTGTGCTGCGCGACATGAACCTGAAAGAAGAGTGGAAAGAGGGGTGGTTGCGTTTTGCTTTCTGGTCGATCAACATCGGGTTGCTGCTGATGGTACTTATCAGTGTGCTGCCGGTGGGACTGGCACAAACGTGGGCCAGCGTAAAATACGGCCTCTGGTATGCCCGCTCAGCCGAATTCCTGCAGCAACCTGCCATGGAAACGCTGCGATGGCTGCGGGTGGTGGGCGACACCATCTTCGCGCTCGGAGCGGTTGCGTTGGTTTACTTTGTCGTGGGCCTCAAAACCGGCTGGTCGCTTCACAAAAAAGATTGAATTTTTTAACGGTTATCCTGAGCAAAGGAAACTGATACGCCAAAATTATACAGGCAGCCGGGCGAAAGAGTCCGGCTGTTTTTTTGATGCGGGTGAGCAGATCTTTGTGGATGCGGGTGAGCCGGAAATTAAATAAGCTGGAATCACTCCGGAGTGGGAATTTTGGGGCCAACCCAGAGAAACGGACAACCAAACGGATTCTTTTCTGAAAAAATTCAGCGTGGTTGTTTTCATAAAAAAACCGCCTTCTTTTCGGAAAGCGGTTTTATGTTTTTCAGATGCGGCGAATTTTAGTCCGCCGGGAACATGCGGTTTTCAGCCGCATCATCGGTGCTATTCTTCGTGAGTTGCCAGTAAAATCTCGAGGATTTTTTTACCGGCATCGGCAACGCTGGTACCGGGGCCAAAAATGGCAACAGCGCCGGCGTCGTAGAGGTACTGGTAGTCCTGCGGGGGGATAACACCGCCCACAATGACCATGATGTCGTCGCGGCCCAGTTTTTTGAGTTCTTCGATAACGGCCGGCACCAGGGTTTTGTGTCCGGCGGCCAGTGAAGAGACGCCCAGCACATGCACGTCGTTTTCAACAGCCTGTTTGGCTGCTTCTTCGGGAGTTTGGAACAGCGGGCCCATGTCCACGTCGAAGCCGATATCGGCATAGCCGGTAGCGACCACTTTGGCGCCGCGGTCGTGTCCGTCCTGGCCCATTTTGGCAATCATGATGCGGGGCTGGCGGCCTTCCAGTTCGGCGAATTTACGCGCGAGCTCCTGGGCTGCGGCAAATTCTGATTTTCCTTGTGCTTCTGATTTATACACGCCTTCAATGGTTCTGATTACTGCTTTATAACGTCCGGATACTTTTTCGCAGGCGTCGGAGATTTCGCCCAGGGAAGCCCGTTTTTTTGCTGCGTCGATAGCCAGTTCCAGCAGGTTGCCTTCGCCGGTGGCCGCGCAGTTGGTGATCGCTTCGAGTGCGGCCTTTACGTCGGCTTCGTTGCGTTCGGCACGCAGCTTATTGAGCCGTTCGATCTGAGAGAGGCGCACCGCGGTGTTGTCGATCTCCAGGATGTCGATCGGGTCTTCTTTTTCCAGCCGGTATTTGTTCACCCCTACGATGGTCTGGTTTCCGCTGTCGATTTTTCCCTGGGTGCGGGCAGCGGCCTCTTCGATGCGCATTTTGGGGATCCCGGTTTCGATGGCTTTGGCCATTCCGCCGAGTTTTTCCACTTCTTCGATCAACGTCCAGGCTTTGTGCGCCAGTTCATGGGTAAGCGCTTCCACGTAGTAGGAGCCGGCCCACGGGTCAACCGAGCGACAGATTTCCGTCTCCTGCTGGATGTAGAGCTGGGTGTTGCGGGCAATACGCGCCGAGAAGTCGGTAGGCAGGGCGATGGCTTCGTCGAGGGCGTTGGTATGCAGACTCTGGGTGTGGCCCAGCGCTGCTGCCATGGCTTCGATAGCCGTGCGGCCTACGTTGTTGAACGGATCCTGTTCGGTGAGCGACCAGCCCGAAGTTTGCGAGTGGGTACGCAGCGCCATCGACTTGGGATTTTTCGGGTTGAACTGTTTAACCAGCTTGGCCCAGATCATACGGGCGGCGCGCATTTTGGCAATCTCCATAAAATGGTTCATTCCCACGGCCCAGAAGAAGGAGAGGCGCGGTGCAAAAGCATCCACGTCGAGGCCCGCTTTGATACCGGTACGCAGGTATTCAAGCCCGTCGGCCAGCGTGTAGGCCATTTCAATGTCGGCGGTGGCGCCGGCTTCCTGCATGTGGTAGCCCGAGATCGAAATGGAGTTGAACTTGGGCATATGTTTCGAAGTAAATTCGAAAATATCGGCAATGATGCGCATCGAAAAATCAGGCGGATAGATGTAGGTGTTGCGCACCATAAATTCTTTCAGGATATCGTTCTGGATGGTCCCGGCCAGCTGGTCCATGGTAGCGCCCTGTTCCAGGGCGGTAACGATGTAGAATGCCATAATGGGGAGTACGGCGCCGTTCATGGTCATCGATACCGACATTTTATCGAGGGGGATCTGGTCGAAAAGGATCTTCATATCCAGGATCGAATCGATCGCTACACCGGCTTTACCGACGTCGCCGACCACGCGGGGGTGGTCAGAGTCGTAGCCGCGGTGGGTAGCCAGGTCGAAAGCCACCGAAAGCCCTTTTTGGCCGGCGGCCAGGTTGCGGCGGTAAAAAGCATTCGATTCTTCGGCAGTGGAGAAACCGGCATATTGGCGGATCGTCCAGGGGCGCATCACATACATGGTGGAGTAGGGGCCCCGCAGGTTGGGGGCGATCCCGGCAGCGTAGTTGAGATGCTCCATCCCCTCCAGGTCTTCTTTGGAATATACCGGTTTTACCGGGATCAGTTCCGGGGTGAGCCAGCTGTTGCCCGCAACGGCGCCTGCTGATGCTTTTGTCGTTACATTTTTAATATCGATATTTTTAAAATTTGGTCTCATACATTTATGATTTTAGATGACTGATAGGCGATTTTTGAACCAGCTTGTCTGGAGCAGGAAGTATTCCGGCACTCCGCCTGGTTTCCTTTTCGAACCAGGAACCTTTGCCAGGTCTTTCCATGCTTTTTACTGCGGATGGTCCTTCCTTCTCCGCTGGTGTTTAAAATCGGATATCTTCCATCTGTTGTCTTTTAAAACAATTGATTCTGATATGCTTTCAGCTCTTCCAGCAGATTAGACCTCATGTGAATGAAGTTTTTGACGCCGGCAGCTTCCAGGTCGGGGCGACAGGCGGGATTACCGGCTACCACCAGGATTTCGGAACCGACTTGGGCGGCAACGGCCGGAACTATTTCGGCGTACTCTTCGTCGGAACTGCAAACCACCACGATGTCGGCTTGGGCAGCGCGAGCGGCAGCCAATCCTTCTTCCACCGTTTCAAAACCATTGTTGTCAATCACGTCGAAACCGGCAACGGCAAAAAAGTTGCAGCTAAACTGTGCACGGGCTTTGCGCATGGCCAGGTTGCCCATGGTCAGCATAAAGGCGACCGGACGTTTGTTGCTTTGTGCAAAAACATCGGTTTGGTAACGCAGGGCCTCAAACGCCTGTCCTACGCGGAAAGGTTTCAGGGTTTCCACTTCGGCATCGGGAGCGGTAAAATTCTGCGGACTAAAAACCGATCCGTCGATTTTTTCGCGGATGCTTTCGGTGAAGTTCGGGAACTGGTTAATTCCCAGCAGATTTTCGCGGAGCAGGGCGATATTCTGGTCGCGGCGGGTGGCCATCTCTTTCACTTGTTTCTGGATAACTCCTTCGCGGAGGGCTGCGGTGAAACCGCCTTTGTCCTCAATTTCGAGGAAGAGTTTCCAGGCCTGCTGAGCCACCGAAGCGGTCAGGGTTTCGATGTAGTAGGAACCGCCGGCAGGGTCGGCAATTTTATCAAAATGCGACTCCTCTTTGAGCAGGATCTGTTGGTTGCGGGCAATACGTTCCGAGAATTCGCCCGGCTGGCGGAAGACAGCGTCGAACGGCATCACGGTGATGGAGTCGGCGCCGCCCAGCACCGCCGACATGGCTTCGGTCTGGGTCCGCAGCATGTTTACATACGGGTCGTAAACCGTTTTGTTGAAAGTGCCGGTTTCGCAGTGAGCAACCATTTTGGCGCTGCAATCGCAGGCCGGACCGTAGGTTTTCACCACCTGGGCCCACAACAGGCGGGCTGCCCGCAGTTTGGCGATTTCAAGAAAATAGTTGTTGCTGATGCTGAAATTGAATTTCATTTTTGGAGCGACCGTGTCGATTGACAAACCGGCTTCGGTGAGACGGGCAAGGTATTCATTGCCCTGTGCCAGCGCGAAAGCGAGCTCCTGAACAATCGAGGCGCCGCTGTTGCCAAACAGTTTGCCCTGGATGCCAATGACCCGCAAACGGGGCAGTTGAGCCGCTTTTTCAACCTGATTTTTTACCGATGCGAAAGCGGCGGCTTCCGATCCTTCGTCAAATTTCCCTTTTACCAGGAAAGTGGCCAGCGGATCGACCGTTACCGAAGCGGTTACGTTGCTGGGATCCCACTCGCCGGTGGAAACCATTTCGACAAAGAGGTCGGTGATATTGCACTGGGCGCAGGGGCAAACAAAGTTTACCTCAATCGCTTCCAGGCAGATATCTTTTAACAGCAGTTCGAGATCGGTGCGGGTCAGGTTTTTACAACATTCGAAGACGAATCCCAATGCGTTGACGCCTTTGCCGAGCAGGTCAAGCGCTTTTTGGTTGGCGGCTGCCAGATCGTCCACAACAATGTCCTGGCGGATGTACCAGTCGTTGCCTGCGGTTTTAGTTCCACGGACATAGGGGAATTCCCCGGGTGCACTGTTCCGGAAATCAAGTCCTTCAAGATTCTCTTCCCGGTAATAGGGACGAACATTAAATCCTTCGTTCGTACGCCATACCAAAGCTTTTTCATAGTCTTTCCCTTTCAGGTCAGCCACAATCTTCTCTTCCCATTCCTGTGTGCTAACCGGTGGAAATTCGGCGAAAAGCTTTTTATTAGTTTCTGCCATAGTAATTAGTTTTTGAAAATCAGGGGGCAAAATTAAGTCATTTATGGCTCTAATTCAATATTTATCAACAGCTTTTTAACCGAACGGTAATATTAAAACATTGTTGAGAATCAGGAAATTTGAAAATTGGCGGGTGGAACCGGCCGGGAGATGTCGGGCCTGATGCCGTCAAAAAGTGGCCCGGGTGGGTGTGAACATTTGTAAAAACCGGCTATTCGGGATAGATTCCCAATCCGACTGCCTGTGACCAGTGCGGGCTGTTGGTGCAGAATTCAACCTGGGTTACCTCGCCCTTGTTGATGGTGACCAGAAACAGCGCAATTTTATTCTCTTTGGTTCCTCTGGAAATGATAATGCAGGGGCGTCCTTCGAAAGGGGAAACCGTCTTTACGTTGCCGCTTTTTTGGGTGTTGATAAAGCCGATTTCGGCAAACACCGGCTGGTCGGATTTGCGGATCGCCTCGAATTTGTTGCGGCAGTAATTCAAAACATTAACCTTCCCGATCTTGTCGAAGGAGGTACTTTGATCGGTACAGAGGATATCATTCGAAATTAGTTCTTCGAAAAGTTTGTAGTCCAGATTGTTAAATGCTTTTGCAATCTGATTGAGGATTTCCGAATCATTCATCATTCCGGCGGTTTGATTTTATTAACGGGATTAAATTTAGAAAAAAATACCCAATGATATGTTTTTATCCCCGCAATTTGGTGTCATTCGGACAGCGGCGGCGGTTGAAATTGGTTAAGTTTTTGACAATAAAGTGGATGATTGGATTGAGGACAGGAGTTTTTTGCCGATTTCATTGTTTTGAAAAAGAATAAATAAGGGTGTTGCGCAACATATAAAACGGATGCAATCCAATTATTTTTAAATTTGTTCAGCCTGCGCCATCCGTTTTTGGCAGCTATCAGTTTAAAACTAATCGGAACATGAGGAAAAAGCGTAACAGCATCGTTATTGGTGTGCGGGCAGCCGCCTGCGCCGGTAAGTTCAACAGCCCGCGGGCAGCTGGATTTGAAGCGGTTTGTTACACCGGTCTTCTCTTTTTTGCGCAAGGCACTTCGACGCAAGGAAACGACTAATTCCCTAAAAAAATAGATAAATGAATACAACGAAGAAAGTTGCAATTGGTGTTGACGTCGGTGGAACAAATACGGCCATCGGTGTTGTTGACAAGGAAGGTAATGTGATGGTGAAAGACAACATTGCCACCCCGTCGCATGGAGATATCGACCGGTACATCTCTGATCTGGCAACCGCTATCAAGGAGCTTATTAATTCGGTTAAGCTGCTGAATCCAGACATTGAGATCCTGGGTATTGGCGTAGGCGCTCCCAATGGTAATTACTACAATGGTACCATCGAATATGCGCCTAACCTCTCTTTCCGCGGAGTGGTGCATTTTGTGAAGTTAATGCGAAACCATTTTTCTGAAATGGAAGCGCTGGCGCTGACCAACGATGCCAATGCCGCCGCCATCGGCGAAATGATTTATGGCGGAGCTAAAGGAATGAAAAACTTTGTGATGTATACCCTGGGTACCGGGGTAGGCAGCGGAGTGGTTGTCAACGGTGATCTGGTTTACGGACACGATGGGTTTGCCGGCGAATGCGGGCATACCACGCTGGTTCCGGGGGGCCGCCTGTGCGGATGTACTGCCCTGGGACACCTCGAAGCTTACTGTTCGGCGCCCGGCATGAAACGGACGGCATTCGAACTGCTGGCGCATTACAATGCCACCGACAGCTTGCTGGCCAACAAATCGTTTAATGAACTCGATTCAAAAATGATTTACGAAGCAGCGGTCGCCGGCGATAAAATTGCGCTCGAAGTGTTTGAAAAAACCGGTCGATGGCTTGGTCAGGGATTGGCGGATACGGTTCACCACCTCAGTCCCGAAGCGATTTTCCTTTTCGGCGGACCTACTGCTGCCGGCGACTATATTTTCAAACCCACCAAAGAAAGTATGGAACAGCACCTGCTGCCGATCTTCAAAAACAAGATCAAAATCCTTCCTTCGCAGCTGAAATCAGGTGATGCCGCCATTGTGGGAGCCAGTGCGCTGGTGTGGAAAGAGCTGGAAAAATAGTTTACATGAATGTATAATTGTTGAAAAGCGGGAACTGCAAAGGCCCGCTTTTCTGTTTTTATTGAGTTAACTTCCCTATTTTTAATGTGCGGAATGATTGTTCCAGTCAAAACCGAATGCCGATGAAAAAATGGGTTATCCTGTGGTTGCTTTTCCCCTGTCAGCTTTTGATAGCGCAGGAACCATCTGCCAGGTTTGTGGAGAAGATTGCACAGTCTGACAGCGAAAAAGCGCTCAAGTCGATCTCTTTTCAGGAGGCCGGAAGTGCCGGCGAAACCGACGTGGTTTACCAACGTTTGGAGTGGCAGGTCGATCCCGCAGTAAAATATATCCAGGGGAAAATTACCTCCCATTTTCGTGCGTTGGTCCCCGCGCTGCCAAATATCTCCTTCGACCTGCTCAGCGGAATGACCGTTGATTCGGTAAAACGAGGAACCAGCCCGCTCCGGTTTAGTCATGGAAACCACCGTCTCGCTATTACCTTCAACGAGCCACTTGCCGTGAACAGCCTGGACTCGGTTTCTGTCTTTTACCAGGGGGTGCCGGCTGCTACCGGATTCGGTTCGTTCGTGAATTCACAACACAACGGTACGCCTGTGTTGTGGACCCTCTCCGAACCTTACGGCGCCCGCGAATGGTGGCCATGCAAACAAACACTCCGCGACAAAATCGATTCCGTAGATATTATTGTCACCACGCCGGAAGCTTACCGGACCGCCAGCAATGGCATGCTGGTGTCGGAAAAGGTGAAGGAAAACAGGCGAATTACCCATTGGAAACACCGCCATCCGATTGCTACCTACCTGGTTGCCATTGCCGTTACCAACTATGTAGATTACACCGACACACTCCGGTTAGATGAGGGGCGGATCGTTCCGATACTCAACTATGTCTATCCGGAAAATCTGGAAGAGGCTAAAGCCAACACGCCGCAAACGGTTTCCATCATGCAGCTTTACAACCAGCTGTTTGGAGAATATCCGTTTGCCGATGAAAAATATGGGCACGCCCAGTTTGGCTGGGGGGGTGGAATGGAGCACCAGACCATGAGTTTTATGAGCGGGTTTGGGTTTGAATTGATGGCACACGAACTGGCCCACCAATGGTTTGGCAATCATATTACGCTGGCAAGCTGGCGCGATATCTGGCTCAATGAAGGGTTTGCCTCGTATGCAACCGGTCTGGCCTACGAGCGGATGCTGGATGGGTTTTGGTGGCCTCGCTGGAAAGAGGTTAACCTCAATCGCATCGTGAGTCGTCCGGAAGGTTCGGTCTATGTTGAGGATACCACTTTGGTGAGCCGGGTTTTTAACAGCAGGCTCTCCTATTCGAAAGGAGCTTACCTGCTGCACATGCTTCGCTGGAAACTTGGCGACGAAAAGTTTTTCCGTGCTTTAACCAATTATGTGAACGATCCGGAAATTGCCGGAGGATTTGCTTCGCAACAGCAGCTGGTTGCACACTTTGAGTCGGCAGGCGGCGAGCCGTTGACCGAATTTTTTGCCGATTGGTATTATGGCGAAGGATATCCCATTTATTCGGCAGCGTTTTCCACCCGTCAAAATAATAAGCTTCAAATCAGTCTTTTTCAGACAACCACGCACACATCAGTCACTTTTTTTGAGATGCCGGTGCCTGTTCGGCTTTACAGTTTTGATAGGGCCGATTCTGCCGATTTTCGGCTTGACCATACTTTCAGCGGACAATTTTTTGAGGTGGAAGTCCCGTTTCCGGTTGCCGAATTGGTAATTGATCCTGACCGGTGGCTGATCCGGAAGGTTGACCGGGTCACCAGCGCACCGGTATTCCGTCAGGAGCTCCGGACAATAACTGTTTTTCCAAATCCTTCTGCCGGAAGCTGGAGGTTTGTCCTGCCTCCGGATGAGGCTGTTTTAGGAGTTGAACTATATGATTTATCCGGCAAATTAGTTTATCAACATAATAAGAGAGAGGCATTTATCGAGTTGCCCTACCTGCCTCCCGGTATCTACCTTCTGCAGGTAAAAACAGACCGCCAGGTTTATCAAGCAAGACTAATAAATAACTGACAGTCAATTGCTGGACATTTGTTTTTAAAAAAATCAAAAGTAACAAATCGTTACGAGGTTAAAAATCAACTATGTTTTTATAGGTTTTGGAATTTTTCCTTCTTTCTGGGAGGCACTTTTTAAAAAAAACTGATAAAATATTGCAATCGATTGCAGGAAGATCGTTTTAACTAATTTTAACCATTGAAAACTGAGAAAACTATTCCAGATCAAATTTTGGAAACCTGAAATGACTTTTTAAAACAGATCCTCTTGGTAAATTTTTGTTTGTCAAACCAAAATCTGCCAGGGGGAGCGATTTTATTGGATAACTAATTTGTCAGACTATGAAAAAAAACCAAGAGGTGTACTCTCCGCACAGGAGGGTATTTGTAAAGTGCATCTTAATGATGCAAACGGTCTGCCTCCTGTTGTTTGCTTCGGCGCTTCAGGTTGCAGCGAGTAAAAATGACTCCCCATCGCAGCTTTCCCAAAAGAGTCTTTCCCTGGAGGGGGTTTCCGTTGAACAGGCCGGGAAACAGGCTTCTGCTCTCTCTCTGGAGAAAACCTTTCAGCAGCCTCAAAGTAAGGCGGTTTCCGGAACGGTAGCCGATGGAGCCGGCGTTCCGCTGCCGGGAGTTACTGTAGTTATTTTGGGAACTACGGTAGGAACGATTACCGACCTGGACGGTAACTTCACGTTGCCCAACGTACCTGCCAATGCCACTTTGGTTTTTTCGTTCGTGGGAATGAAAAAGCAGGAGATTGCCGTTGGTGGAAAAGCTACGGTCAATGTGGTGATGGAAGAGGAAAGTATCGGGATTGGAGAAGTAGTGGCTGTGGGTTACGGCGTGCAGAAGAAGGAGAGCGTTGTGGGCTCCATTGTTCAGGCCACTGAGGAGGAGCTGAAACGTACGGGGAATGTCACCGACCTTCGGCAGGCGTTGAGTGGCCAGCTGCCGGGTGTGGTTTCGCTGACCTCGTCGGGCGAACCGGGCGGGATTCTGACGGGCGAAAGTTCTACGGCCATTTATATCCGCGGGCAGAATACCTGGAACGGCGGCCAGCCCTTGATTTTGGTTGACGGCGTTGAACGGGATATGAACAACGTGGATATCAATGAGGTTGCCAGTATTTCGGTCTTAAAAGACGCTTCGGCAACTGCTGTTTTTGGGGTAAAAGGGGCCAACGGCGTTATCCTGATTACCACCAAACGTGGTTCGGAAGGTAAAACGACGCTGAACTTCAACTACACCACAACCGGTACCATGCTTTCGAAACAACCGGAAAAGCTGGACTCTTACGCGGCTATGATGGCAAAAAATGAGATCATCGAACGCGAAGGGGTTTTGAATGAACCCTCCTGGGGTGCTTACGTACCGTACGAAATTGTACAGCGCTACCGGAGGCCGCAATCGCCTGAATATGCCGTAATTTATCCCAACGTAGACTGGGAGGATGCCATGTTTAAGGATATTGCCTTTTCGCACCGGCTCACCCTGAGTGCACGGGGAGGAAGCAAAGCCGTTCAGTATTTTGGCTCATTGGCCTACCTGCATGAAGGCGATATGTTTGAAGATTATGACAACGGTAAAGGGTATGATCCGAACTACAACTTCGACCGTTTTAACTTCCGCAGTAATATCGATATTAAACTGACCAACACCACCAAATTCAAAATTAATCTGTCAGGATATTACAGCCAGAAGAATACCAACTATAATAATGAAGGCAGTACCGGCAGGGCCGACGCCTGGATGTGGCGGGCAACCTACGGAATGGCGCCCAACCTCTTTTTGCCGATGTATGATGACGGAAGATGGGGAGCCTACCAGGAAGGTGGCAACAACACGGTAAACCCGCTGGCTGTTGTTTATAATCTTGGTATCCGGCAAACCCGCACGACCCAATTGAATGCCGACTTCAGCGTGGAACAGGATCTGAGTTTTATTACCAAAGGGTTAAATGCCCGGGGATCTCTGTTTTACGACAATAATATCCGTTCAGAAGGTGGTATTTATGATATTCAGAACAGTATCCGGCCGAACGAATCGCGCACGAATGTGGCCTTTAAGCAGATTTACCCGATGAAATACAAGGGGCCCGATCAGGATCCCAGTGAATATACGGAATACCTGCCGGTTAGTGAAGAGGAATACGGGTGGGTGCTCCTTCCCTGGAGTATCCGTCAGGAATCGATCGGCGACTTTAACTGGGCCGGTTACATTCCGGTTGACCGGAAGCTGATGTACCAGTTCCAGTTGAATTATGCCCGTCAGTTCGATGTACATAATGTGTCGGCAATGGGCGTATTTAAACGGGAAGAGTATGCCCGCGGAAGTATGTTCAAGAATTACCGCGAAGACTGGGTCTTCCGTACCACCTACGATTACGACTCCAGGTATATGTTTGAAGTCAACGGGGCTTACAACGGCTCGGAACAGTTTGGCCCGGGCTACCGTTTCGACTTCTTCCCCTCGCTGGCTTTGGGCTGGTATGTTACCAACGAAGAATTTTTCAATGTGCACTGGATTGACCGGTTGAAATTGCGGTACAGTATCGGGAAAGTCGGAGACGATAAGGTAAGCGGCAGCCGCTGGATGTATGCTTCGCAATTTGCCTACGGCGGACGGAGCCGGCTGAACAACTCGTCGAATGGATACAGCCCTTACTATTTCTATCGCGAATCGGTAGTTGGAAACCCCAATGTCCAGTGGGAGAACGCCCTGAAAAACAATATCGGGCTGGAGTTGGGCATGCTTAAAAACCAGGTCACGCTCAATGTCGATTATTTCACCGAAAACCGTACGGATATCTTGTTGTCGGGATCAGGCCGTAATGTGCCTCCTTTCTTCGGAGCTACTCCGCCCAGCGCCAACCTGGGGCAGGTGAAGTCAAACGGATTTGAGATCGAACTGGGATACGACAAGAAATTCAACAAACATGCAGGTTTTTGGACGAGTCTGGCCATTACCCACAACGAAAATGAGATCATTGCCCGCGACGATGCCCCGCTGCAGTTTGAATACCTGAAAGCCAAAGGATACCCGATTGGCCAGCAGAAAACTCTGGTAAAAACCGGATTCTACAACAACTGGGATGAGGTCTTTGCCAGTGTTCCGACCGAAAGCAATGATTTGCAGAAAATGCCGGGCTACTACAATCTGCTTGACTTCAATGCCGACGGAATCATCAAAAACAACGAAGATACCCCGCCGGTGGGTTACTCCGAAATTCCGCAAAATACCGGAAGCCTCTCTGTGGGCGGTAATTACAAGGGATTGAGCCTGATGGTGCAGTTTTATGGTGTGAACAATGCCAGCCGGAGAGTGGGCTTCGATAACTTCCAGAATGACATTGATGTGGTCTTCGGCCATGTAAACGACTACTGGTCGAAAGAGAATCCGAATGCCACCTCATTTTTGCCCCGCTGGAAAACCCAGGCCGAAAACATCGGAGACTACTATCTCTACGATGCCTCTTATTTAAGATTGAGAACAGTGGAAGTTGCCTATTCATTCAACGACATGCCCTGGGTGAAAAATGCAGGATTCTCCAACCTGAGGCTCTTCTTAAACGGGAATAACCTTTTCTTCTGGTCTGATTTGCCGGATGACCGGGAAACGACCTATTCGGGAGGAAGCGCCACCGAAGGAGCATATCCGACCGTTAAAAGGATAAATCTGGGGATTGAATTAACTTTCTAATTACGATGAACATGAAAAATACAAGATATTATCTGCGTTCCTGCGCCATTCTGTTGATGCTGCTATTTGCTTCAACCGCCTGCGAAGATTACCTGGACAAGGCGCCGGAAGCTGACATTACAGAAAAGGACGTTTATGGAAACTTCAACAGTTTCCAGGGATTTGTGGAAGAGATGTACAACTGCATCATGGACCCCGACAAGGGGGGGGCATGGAACAAGTACCTGTTTGCCGACGAAACCCTCAACAATAAACCATACAATTTCGACTACGGTAACTACTGGGGGCACGAGACCTATTTTTACGGAAAGAGTGCCACCCCAACCAGCACCAACCCGCGCGACCGCAGGGTGTGGGAATATGCCTGGTATGCCATCCGAAAAGCCAACCTGGCCCTGGAGAAAATTGAAGAGGAAGGTTTGTTTGAAGGAACGGAAGAGGAGAAAAACCATATCAAAGGACAGGCGCTGTTCTTCAGGGGATGGTTCTATTTCGAAATTTGCCGCTACTGGGGCGGGATGCCTTACATCACCCGGGTGCTGGATCCTACAGAAAGTTTGATTACCGATGAATTTAAACGGTTGAATTTTCAGGAAACGGCCAAACTGATGGCCAAGGATTTCCGGGCAGCGGCCGATCTTTTGCCCAATCACTGGGATCTGTCGGAGCCGGGGCAAAGAACACTCGGCCATAATATGGACCGGATCAACAAATTCCATGCGCTCGGATATCTCGGAAAAGCGCTGTTGTATGCTGCCAGTCCGATGATTAATGAAGAGGCTACCGGAACCAACGCTTATGATCCGACGTTGAGCAAACAGGCTGCCGAAGCTTTTGGAGAGCTGTTGAAACTGGCCGATGAAACTGGCATCTACAAACTGCAGTCGTGGTCAACCTGGACCGACAACTTCTGGAAGATCAACAACCTGCGGCCGGGTGGCACAGAGTGTATCATGGTTCCCATCATTTATGACCGGGGACGTGTGAGGTGGTCGGCGCTGGGAGCAACGGTTCCTTCTTCTTTCGGTCTGAACAGCGGATCTGACGCGGATGTTCCCACCCATAACTACACCAAAAATTACGCAATGGCCAACGGCTTGCCGATCGACGATCCGGAGTCGGGATTTAATCCCAACGATCCCTGGACCGGTCGCGAACCCCGTTTTTATAAAGACATAGTGATTGACGGGGATAATTTCTCGAATATCAGTGCCTCTGAAAAGTATGCCCAACTGTATAATGGCGGCCGTCACCGTTCCCAGATCAACCCGCCGAGTGTAACGGGGTATTACTGCAAACGGTACAATGGCATGGGGCCCAAATTTACCGTATCTATCGCCAACGGATTGCAGGCTTATGTACCTTACCTGCGCCTGGCCGACATCTATTTAATGTATGCCGAGGCGGTCTTATTCAGTTCCAACGGAACGCCGCAGAGTACGTCGGGCAATTACACCCTGACCGCCGAACAGGCGCTGAACGTGGTTCGCAACCGCGCGCAGCTTCCGAATCTCCATGCGAAATATACCGCAACCAACGACGCCTTCTTCGAAGAGATTGTGCGCGAAAGAGCTGTTGAGTTGGGGTATGAAGGAGCACGCTTTTGTGACCTGCGCCGCTGGAACCGTAACGGAGATCCCCGTTATCTGGATAAAACCGCAATTGATTTTGACCGGGGACCCGACGGCAAACCGATTAACATCAGCGAACGGGTGGTGGTCCGCCGGGTAGCCGAAAAGAAACACAACTGGTTGCCCATCCAGGTTAAATACACAACCCTGTACGAGGGATTCCCGCAGAATCCGGGATGGTAAGGTTAGAATCACGAATTTAAAACTGTAACAAATGAAGAAAAAATATTATATAGTATTGGCTTTCCTGTTTGCAGCAATATTATTGACATCCAATAATGTGTATGCCCAAAAAGGAAAGTTGATAACCATTGCGTCTGTTATTGTTGACGAGGATGGTCGTCCTATCGAAAAAGCGGAAGTCTTTAGCGGCAGTGCTTATGCCAAAACGGATGCTGCGGGGAAATTTACCCTTTCCATTGAACCGGGGACCAATTTGGTGATCGAGGCAAAAGGGTTTGAAAATAAAATGCTGAAACCCGATGAAGCCAAAAATTTGGTCAGCATCAACCTGAAAAAGGCCAAATTCCGCTATGAAAATAACGATAAGGTCCAGATGGCCTTTCGGAAAGTCTACAAAGGCGATGTGGTGAGCGCTTTAAGCGTGGTGAATACCGAAGAGGTGATCAACTACGATAACGCCAATTGGGCCAGCGATGTATTAACCGGTCGTACCCTGGGGTTGCTGGGAAGTAACAGCATCCGCGGAATTGGCATCGGCATCAACGTGGCTGATATCACCGGAAGCGGGCTGAACTCAGGAAATGCGTTGTTTATTGTCGATGGACTTCCGCGTGACATTGAGTCGCTCCGCCTCTCGGAAATTGAAAGTATTACGGTCCTGAAAGATGCGAATGCTGCTGTTTTGTACGGAAGCGCTGCGGTTAACGGGGTGATTCTGATCACAACCAAACGTGGGGAGGCTTACAAAAAGAAATCGGATTTTACGGCCAATTACGGGATCTCTACTCCGCGGGCCCTTCCGAATTACCTGAATTCGGCGGATTACATGACCTACTTCAACAAAGCCCGTGAAAATGATGGCTTGCCGGCACAATTTTCGGAAGAGCAGATTGAAAATTTCCGGAATGGAAATAAATACCGCTACCCCGATGTGGATTACTATTCCGATGACTACGTAAACTCCTACAAATCGTATTTCGATCTGACGGGCGAATTTTCCGGCGGAAACGATGTGGCCAAGTTTTACTCCAACATCGGCTGGTATTCTGCCGGGAGTATCCTGGATTTCGGAGAAGCTGCCAACGCCCGCAACAACATCTTCAATGTCCGCGGAAATGTGGATCTGAAGATTAACAACTGGATTAAAACTTCGATTGACGGCTCTTCGATTTTTGCCAACAACAAAAGTCAGCGCGGAGGTTTCTGGAGCGCTGCCGCCAATAACCGCCCCTATGAATTTACCCCGCTTTTGCCTTTTGACCTGATCAATCCCAAAAACGAACTGCTGCTGGCACGCAAAAATGATGTGGACGGAATGTACCTGCTGGGCGGTAATTCCAGCTTTGTTACCAACGCCATTGCCGACGCTTATGCCGCCGGTGTTTACGAACGCATTGCCAGGAAATTTTCTTTCAACAACCGGATTGATTTTGATCTGGCCAAATTAACCGAAGGATTGTCGTTCCATACCAACATCAGCTTTGACTATTTTACCAGATATGATCAAACCGTCGCCAATCAATATTCGGTTTACGAGCCCATCTGGCACGCTACCGAAGATTCCATTGTCGGGTTGAAACAGCACGGTAAAGATGCCCGTCCCGGAACGCAGTCGGTTGGAAATACCTTCTTCAACAGGAGATTTGGTTTTTACGGGTTGTTCAGCTACGACCGGGTATTTGACCAGGTGCACCACGTTACCGGCTCTTTGTTGGGCTACGGCAGCAATTTTAAAGAACAGGGCGACTTCCAGGGGGTAAAACATACCCACGTGGGACTTCAGATGGCTTATGTGTACGACCAGAAATATATGGTCGATTTCAGCAGCGCTTACGTGAACTCCGTTAAACTGCCCGAAGGAAACAAGGGCGGATTTTCTCCCACCCTTGGAGTGGCCTGGGTGTTAAGCGCCGAAGATTTTATGGCATCGGCAAAAAATGTCGATTATCTGAAATTGCGCGTCACAGGCGGAATCCTCAATTCTGATCTTCCGATCGGAGGTTTCTTCTACTATGATAACCGCTACTCCGGATCGGGCAGCTACGCCTGGTACGAAGGACAGCGGAGCCGTTCGGGCGTTCGGTCGAATTGGATCAGCAACCCCAATCTGGGTTTTGCAAAACGGAATGAGGTGAACGTTGGCGTGGAAGGGCTTTTCTTCCAGAAAATGCTGGGCGTGGAGTTTAACCTGTTCTACGATGTGTACAATGATCTGATTACCCGCCCCAGCACGATCTATCCAAGCTTTTACTCGGATTTCATCCCCTACGAAAACTTTGGGGCCGAAGAATACCGGGGTGCCGAGCTTGGGCTGAGCTTTAACAAAACCGTGGGCGACTGGACATTTTTTGTGGGCGCCAATGCCCTTTATGTAACTTCGGAAAAAACCAAAGTTGACGAAGTTTACGACAACGCCTACCAGTACCGGCAGGGCCGTCCGGCTGATGCCACCTTTGGCCTGGAAGCCATCGGGCTTTTCAAAGACCAGACTGACATTGACAACAGCCCCATCCAGACATTTGGTTCGGTAAAACCGGGCGATATCAAATACAAAGACCAGAATGGCGACGGCATTGTCGATGCCAACGACGAAATTTACCTGCGCCGCTGGCAGGCTCCTCTCTCGGGGGGCTTGCAGGTCAAAGTTTCTTACCGCAACTTGACGCTGTTCGTTCTGGGCGAAGGACGCGCCGGATCGGAAACCTTTATGGAAGGAAACTACTACTGGGTTGACGGAAACAAAAAGTATTCGGAAATCGTGCTGGGCGCCTGGACTCCTGAAACCCAGGCTACCGCAACTTATCCCAGGTTGAGTTCACAGTCCAACAACAATAACTTCCGCCGGTCGAGCTACTGGTTGTACAACAATGACTACTTCGAAATACGGAAAGTCCAGCTGACCTACCAGCTTCCCGATGCAGTTGCAAAATCATTGCTGATGAAAAGTTTAGACCTCTTTGTAGATGGTTCCAATGTGTATCAGTTTGCCAAAAACCGCCAAATCAGGGATCTGAGAACAGGAAGTGAGCCCTATTACCGTACTTTCTCCGTAGGGTTGAAAGCTAATTTTTAATTAACTCCAAAAAATAAGATCATGAGATTATATAAAATATTTTCATTGCTGCTGGTTTTGACAATCGTTGCACCGGGCTGCGATTTGCTGGAGCCGGAGAATGATAACCACAGCACTTTCGACCGGGTGTACCAGGAGCCTGCTTTTGCAGAGGGGTTGCTGATCCGGGCTTATACCTACATTCCAACCAACGACTATTCGTATGACGAAGTGGCTACCGACGATGCGGTTTCCAACAATAAGCTCAACTCTTTTATGCGGATGGCTACCGGCGAGTGGTCGGCATTGTACAATCCGCAAAGCTTGTGGAACGATTGTAACCAGGCCATTTTGTATATCAACGAGTTTTTGGGAGTTGTCGATGATATTCCCTGGAAATCGACCCATCCGGAGCAAAACAGCCTGTTTATCCGTCGTTTAAAAGGTGAAGCCTACGCCCTGCGCGGAATGTTTAAATACTTTCTGCTGCGGAATCACGGTGGCGTGGGCACCAACGGCGAACTGCTGGGTACCCCGATCTACAACGATTTCCTGCAAACGGCCGAAGACTTTTCGAAGCCCCGGGCAAGTTTTGCCGAATCGCTCAGCAGCGCGTATGCCGATCTGGCCGAAGCCTTGAAATACCTCCCCCTGGATTACGGCAACGTCTCCAGCTTAACGGGGTTGCCTGCCGAATTCAGCGACGTCACCAATGTGGATAATTACAATATCGTCATGGGCGACTTTTCGCAGCAGCGGATGAGCGGGCGTCACGCCAAAGCCATTCGGGCCCGGTTGGCGCTTTTGGCTGCCAGTCCTGCGTTTAATCCCACCAACAACCTGACCTTGTGGGAAGATGCCGCCAAATTCACCGCCGAGTTGCTGGATGATATCGGCGGAGTGAGCGGACTCGATGCCAAAGGGCATATCTTCTACCTGAAAGCCCAGGTGGAAAACGCTTACCTGACGTCGGGAGACAAAAAGGATTTGAATGAGATCCTTTGGAGACGGCCGATCTATACCAACAGAACCCGCGAAGTTGATAACTTCCCGCCATCACTCTATGGAAACGGAAGCATCAATCCCACCCAAAACCTGGTGGATGCCTTCCCGATGGCAAACGGCTACCCGATTACCGACGAAAATTCAACTTACGATCCCGAAAAACCGTACTCCAACAGAGACCCGCGTTTGTCACTCTACATTGTTTATAACGGAAGTAAAATGAAAGGAGCCACGATCCTGACCGGAGTAGAAGGTGGCGACAACGGCATTGATGCCGTGCAAACCTCTACCCGGACCGGTTATTATCTCCGGAAGCTGTTGCGCGAAGAGGTGAATGCAAACCCTGCGTCACCTTCGGATCAGGAGCATTTCAACACCCATATTCGTTATACCGAACTCTTTTTGAATTATGCCGAAGCTGCCAACGAAGCCTGGGGACCCACCGGCAAAGGTGATCAGACCTATTCGGCCAAAGAGGTGATTGCTGCCATCCGCAAGCGGGCAGGGATTACCCAGCCGGATAACTACCTGGCCTCTATCAGCGATAAAGAGCAGATGCGCAGCCTGATCCGCAACGAAAGAAGGCTGGAACTGTGCTTCGAAGGCTTCCGCTTCTGGGATTTGCGCCGGTGGAAGGAAGATTTGACCGTACCCGCCAAAGGGGTCCGGATTGAAGGCTCCAACTTTACCTACTTCACGGTTGAAGAGCGTGCCTACGACAATGAATACATGCATTACGGTCCAATCCCCGATAAAGAGGTGCTCAAGTTTAATCTCGTTCAGAACAAGGGTTGGAACTAATTGGAAATAAAAATTAAAAATTGAAACATGAAAAGAATATTCTTAATACTGCTGATATTCATCGGGTTGTATTCTTGCGAGAATTTCGATATCGATCATCCTGATTTTGATTACACCGCCGGATACTTCCCGTATCAATTTCCCGTGAGAACCCTGGTGTTGGGCGACTATATTTACGACAACTCCAACGACAACGCCCATAAATTCGTCATATCGGTTGCCATGGGAGGCGTTTACGAGAACAAAAAAGACCGGGAGTTTGAAATTGAAGTGGATAATTCCCTGTGCAACAAAATCCTCTTTTCGGAAGGCGGGGACACCATAAAAGCGATGCCGGGCAATTACTACACGTTAAGTTCAAACAGCAAAATTGTCATTCCGAAAGGCAAGATGAACGGCGGGATCGAAGTGCAGCTGACCGATGCCTTTTTTAACGACCCGAAAGCCATTCAACTGGGCTACGTGGTTCCGATTCGCCTGAAAGGATCCGCTGATGTGGATACCATTCTGGTGGGCAGTTCCAACAACCCGGGTTCCGATCCGCGCGATGCGGCTCAGTGGGTCGTGGCACCTAAAAACTTCACCATGTTTGCCGTAAAATTTGTGAATGAATTCCACGGAACCTATTTCCATTACGGGGCCAGCAAGGTAAAGGATGAAACCAATACCGTGGTGGAGAACACTACCTACAGCGAAACCTATGTGGAAAACAACAGTACGGTTAAACTGGTTACTACCGGGCGAAACCAGGTTTCGTGGAGCGGCTATCTCAACTCCTCGGTTATGGCCGGTGAAGTCGAGATGCTTTTGAATTTCAACGGGAATAACTGTACCCTTTCCGCGCCGGAAGGATCTCCTTATACCATTACCGGTACTGGGGAGTTTAAGTCGAAAGCCTACGAGTGGGGTAATAAAAAACGCGATGGGATCGTCCTGAACTTTACGGTTTCAAAAGATGGCAAAACATACGAAGCAAGCGATGTGTTGGTGATCAGAGACCGCGGTATTGTGATGGAAGTTTATTCACCGAGTGTTTATAATTAGTTATAGCCAATTTTAATCAGTGAAGTTTTCAGCTACTCCCCTGTCGGAAGGCAGGGGAGTACTGAGAATTTTCAGCTCAACCCGGCAACGGGTTATTGCATCTTCCGGGTGCAATCTTTTTCTGCTGCTCTTCTCCATTGATCTTCCCCGGGTGAATTCCGTAAGGGGTAATCCGCCGGCGGAATAGACTTCTCAACAATTCGGTTTCCCGGCGACTGATTCCGGCATTATCCGGTCCACTTCTCTTATTTTTACAGTCCTGTTTAAACCGAAAAAATTTTACATCTGCATTCCGAAGGAAGGAAAAGCAATTTTTCAATCCCGGCGGAGAGGGGATGTCAATCCTGTCAAAACTAAAAAACTGTACCTATGAAAACACGAACTCAAAATCTGAAACCCTTTTGGGGTTCCCTCCTGACACTGCTGTTTTTGCTAACCCTCCCGCCTGTTAAGGCCGAGCTGACCAACAAAGAAAGAAATATCCTGGCCAATGAAGCCCGGGCAATCAACCTGGCCGGGGCGCTCATTACCGACCATTCATGGAATCAGCTGCCCGGCTACAAAGACCGGCAGTTCTGGCAGGGATTGCCGGAGAACATCCGGCAGGGCTACATTTCCAAGGCCGAAAGTTATTTAACCTACGACTGGCCGGTGGTCAAAGCTACCGATTACCTGGAGTTTATCCGCTCGGGCGACCGCAGGCAGTCGGTCTATTCGGCCTGCAGCAATGCGCTGATTTCGCTGGTTATGGGTGAACTGGTCGAAGGCAAGGGCCGGTTTATCGATCAGATCATCAATGCCGTGTGGTATTACAGCGAACAAACCTGGTGGGGATGGTCGGCACATATCGGCCAGTTTCAGAAAGCCGGAGCAGGGCTCCCCGATATCAACCAACCGTATGTCGATCTGGGCGTTGGCGAAGTGACCAGCAACCTGTCGTGGACCTGGTACCTCTTCAAAGAGGAGTTTGACAAAGTGCATCCGCTGATTTCGCAACGCCTGAAACAGGAGATCAGCAACAAAGCGCTGAATCCGTACTTCGAACGGAATGATTTCGGCTACATGGGTTTTAAAGGCGGACGGCCGAACAACTGGAATCCCTGGATCAATTACAACATGCTGAATTGCTTTCTGCTGATCGAATCAGATCCGGCCCGGAAAATCGCGCAGGTGGAAAAAGTGCTCAACTCGCTCGATAAATTCCTGAACGGGTACTCCGACGACGGAGGCTGCGACGAAGGTCCTTCCTACTGGGGCGCTGCCGGGGCGTTGCTTTACGAAAGTCTTGAGATCATGAAAAATGTAACCGGCGGTAAATTCGATGTCTTTGATGATCCCCTGATCCGGAATATCGGAAAATACTTTTACCAGGTCAACATCCACGCACCGTACTTCATCAATTTTGCCGATGCTGACGCAACCACCGGCGGAAACGGGTCTATTGTTTATCGCTACGGAAAGGCGATCAACGATCCGGTGATGCAACAGTTTGGAGCTTATCTGGCCCGGCTGAACAAGTGGGGCGACAATCCGCTGGGTGGCAAAATCGGCGACCAGATCAAAAACCTCGGACTGATCAGCGAAATCCGCCAGGCCGAAAGCCGGGAAGCTTTGGTGGCCGACTTCTGGTTCCCCGATACGGAGATTGCCGGCGCCCGCGATCAGGAGGGCAGTTTTAAAGGGTTCTTTTTTGGCGCCAAAGGCGGGTTTAATGCCGAAAGTCACAACCACAACGATATTGGCACCTGCCTGATGTATTTCGACGGAAAACCTTGTCTGATCGATCTGGGGCGCGAAGAGTATGTAGCCAAAACTTTCAGCTCACGGCGGTATGAAATCTGGACCATGCAGTCGGGCTACCACAACCTGCCGGTTATCAACGGTACCGACCAGAATGCCGGCGCAAAATACAAGGCGCAAAATTCGACCTTCACTGCCAATGCGAAAATGGCAACCTTTTCCACCGAAATTGCCGGCGCCTATCCCGAAGCGGCCGGGGTGAAAAGCTGGCTGCGCACCTACACCCTGAACCGCGGGAAAAGTTTTGTGATCCGCGATCAATATGAACTGAACGCGGTGGAGGGCGTTACCAGTTCAAACCTGATGACCTGCTGCCAGGTCAGCCAGGTTAAACCCGGTCTGCTGAAACTCGACGGAGAGGGGTTCAGCCTCAGCCTGACCTACAATCCGCGGGTGGTTACCCCGAAAATCGAATTTATCGAGGTAACCGACCGCTCGCTCAAACGTTACTGGCCCAATGGCGTCACCCGTATCAAACTCGAATT
>JARKOX010000234.1 GCA_029975525.1 Prolixibacteraceae bacterium
TTCCTTGTTGGGTGTTTCTTATTGACCCTTTTTTTTTCAACCATCCAATCATCCAGCAATTTGACCATGTAAATGTCCAATAATCAATATCTCAGGGATATATTTCCTGTAGTGTTGTGTGCGGCGTCTGTTTGGAAAAGAAACGGGGAAAGCCTGCTCGCGAGCGCTGCGGATGGTTGTGTCTTTTAGAGCGGAGCCCTCGTTGTTGGAGCGGCACAGGATGTCAGCAAGGCGATTTCAGTAATCCAGCCAGGATTTTTAAATGACATACTCCGGATTAGTAACTTCACCGATAAACAAAATAGCGCCCGTGCTCTTTTCGGTGATGGTAAACAGGAAGGGCCGGTCAACCGTAAAATAGATCTTTTGCAGATCGGTGGGAGGCGCGCTGGTGATGAATATGCCCACAGCCGTCACTGCCGCCGCTTCGGTGCCGTTTTCGTTTACATCCACATAGGTTTTATGAATAACATAACCGATATACAGATCCCGATCTTTATTGATTCCCGAAAAATCAGCAGCCACAGAGGAAAAGGCACTGCCCATCCCCATGTCGGTCAGCAGTTGATTCAATTTGAGCTCCCAGGCAAATTTGAAGCGCGGCATGGTGACCTCAACTTTCTTTTCGGTTTTGAAACTTTTCATCCAGGTGCGCCAGTTCTCCATATTTAGTTCGGAAATAACATCGGCAGTGGTTTTATTTTCCTTCGGAAGGATTACCGTCATCTGGAATTGTCCCTTTCCGTAAGGCAGGTTCACCGCACTGAACAGGGAGTTGGAGAGATATTCGAGCGAAGCCTCCTGGTTCATCATGGGCGTCTCTTTCGTGGTGCCGTTTTCAAGTCGGAAGGTCAGATTGCGGGTGTTTTGATCGTCAAACTTGTATTTCCAGATCCCGTTAAAATAGACGGCATTGAGCAGGATCATCACCAGGTCAGACTCAATTTGATTGATAATGGTCGGGATTTTATCCTTTGTTTTTTGCGCTACCCAGGCATTGATGGTATTTACCGCATGGGGCGAGCCGAAGTCGAGGGCATTTACGGCGGCGTTGTAATATTTTTGATTTACCGAAATGAAATCGGGCAGCACCGTAAAACCTTGCCGGTAATAGATTGCATTGGCCATTTCGAGCAGCACATCGGGATCCGACGATTGCAGGGCAGCAACCAGCGATTGATAGGCGCTGTTGATCTGTTCGGAGGTCAATCCGGCCAGTTTCAGCGTTTTTTCCATATCGGTTTTGGTTTGTCCCTGTGCACCGTTGTAAGTCATGGCCAGCGCCAGTGAAACACTCAGCGGCGAAACCAGGGTGTTTTCGTTTGTTTTGGCGATGGCAGCCGTCCGGCTGAAAAGTTCCAGCCCAAAAGTATTGTCGGCTTCAATCAGTTGTGCCGATTTTTCGGGCAGTTTGTCCGTTTCTCCGGGGGTGGTTTCTGTTTTGTCGCAGGCACAGGCAACAAAAAAGAAAATCAGGATAAACCAAAATGTTGTTTTCATTTTACATCAGATTTTCTCTAAGCGTAGACGGGATTACTGAAAAAATGGT
>JARKOX010000240.1 GCA_029975525.1 Prolixibacteraceae bacterium
AATTCATTGTAAATTTCCCTAAAAGAGTCGGCATTGCCTGACCTAAAGCTCTGCCACACCTGCTGCCAGTGGTCCCTGTTTTTTATCGAAGTCCCCAATTTTTTAATCTGAAAAAATTAAAATTATTCAATTGACTCTAAAATTTAAAATTAAAATAAAAAAGCATCATTTCAGCCACTTTCCGGGAAGCCCAGTAAAATTAAGCTTTTTGGGTTTATGCAGAGAAAATCAATTTTTTAAGGTTCTAATCCTTTGGTTTTCTGAAAAAAGAAAATACTTTTGCAGTCCGATTATTATCCTGACGTGTTTGTTATTTAAAAGACTGATTTACTTGGTAGTATAAATTGTTATCAACATGCCCGATGTGATAACTTGCCAACTGCCGGAAAAATCAGAACCCGAGTGTTGAATTTTAAAATTGGAAAATACAAGTGGATACACTGAGTTTTAAAACTGTTTCGGCCAACAAAGCCACAGTAAATAAAGAATGGGTAGTGGTTGACGCTACCGGGATGGTGCTGGGCCGGCTGGCCAGCAAAGTTGCCAAAATCCTGCGTGGCAAACACAAGCCCTACTTCACCCCCCATGTTGATTGCGGCGACAATGTAATCGTGATCAATGCTGAAAAGGTGGTATTAACCGGCAGCAAAATGGATGACAAAGAATATGTACGCCACACGGGTTACCCGGGCGGACAGCGTATTCAGACGCCGAAGGAGATCCTGGCCAAATATCCCGAACGACTGGTTGAAAAAGCCGTACGCGGAATGTTGCCTAAAAATCGCCTGGGCAGGAGCATTTACAAAAACCTGAAAGTCGTGATTGGGAATGAGCACAAATACGAAGCTCAAAAACCCACCGTTATTGATTTAAATACTATTAAATAAGCAACATGGAAGTAACAAATACCATTGGTCGCCGGAAAGCAGCCGTAGCCCGCGTTTACGTTACCCCCGGAAAAGGGAATGTGACCATCAACAACCGTGACCTGAAAGATTATTTCACCACCGGTATATTACAGTACATTGCTCTTCAGCCGCTCACCCTGTTGGGACTTCAGGGCAATTACGACGTAAAAGCCAACCTCGACGGCGGTGGCAACACCGGCCAAGCCGAAGCGCTTCGTCTGGGAATTTCGCGCGCACTCATCGAAATCAATCCGGAGTACCGCCCGAAACTGAAACAGGCAGGCTTTCTGACCAGGGACCCGCGCGAAGTGGAACGCAAAAAACCCGGGCAGCCGAAAGCACGCAAAAGATTCCAATTCTCGAAACGTTAATATTCAATTAATCATTTACATGGATCTAAAACTGTTGGGACTTCCCGCAGCGGAACTACCCAGCGGTTGCTTTTAAGCAGGATTTATATAAAAAAAGTAAACAGATGCCAAGAACAAATTTCCAACAATTACTGGACGCCGGAGTACATTTCGGCCACCTGAAAAGAAAGTGGAATCCCCACATGGCTCCCTACATCTTTATGGAGAAAAACGGGATTCACATCATTGACCTGCAAAAAACCGTCGTCAAAATCGACGAGGCTGCCAACGCCATCAAACAGATCGCCAAATCGGGACGTCGGGTTCTTTTTGTTGCCACCAAAAAACAGGCAAAAGAGATCGTCTCCGAACTGGTTTCATCAGTGAAAATGCCGTATGTCACCGAACGCTGGCCCGGCGGTATGCTCACCAACTTCCCCACCATCCGGAAAGCCGTAAAAAAGATGGTTTCCATCGATAAGCTGATCAAAGATACCAGCTGGGAAAAACTCTCGAAACGCGAAAAACTTCAGATCACCCGTCAGCGCGCCAAACTGGAAAAAGAGCTGGGCAGCATTGCCGACCTCACCCGCCTGCCGGCCGCACTTTTCGTCGTTGATATCATGAAGGAAAAAATCGCCGTTCGTGAAGCCAAACGCCTGGGAATCCCGGTATTTGCCATCGTCGACACCAACTCCAACCCGAACGGAATCGACTTCGTAATTCCTGCCAACGACGACGCCTCGCAGTCCATCCAGCTCATCGTGGGCGTGATGACCGACGCAATTCGCGAAGGATTACAGGAACGCCGCGTTGAACGCGACAAAGACGAGACCGACGAGGAAGAAAGACCGATCAGAACCCGAAGGGCCAGAAAAACGGTTAAAAAACAGGAACTCGTCGAAGAAGAAGCTGACATAGAAGAGGTTGAAGAAGAAGTAGAAGAGGAAGAAGAGCTCGAACTCGACGAAGAGGAGGTCGAACTGGACGAAGAGGAAGACCTCGATGCTGAAGAAGAGTTAGATGAAGAGGAAGAATAACCCTCGGCTCCGAAAATAATTTTATCAATTCAAAACGAAACAAATATGTCATTTACAACTGCAGACGTAGTAAAACTGCGTAAAGCAACCGGCGCCGGAATGATGGACTGCAAAAACGCCCTGACTGAGGCCGAAGGTAATTTTGACCGCGCCGTCGATATTATCCGTGAAAGAGGGAAATTGGTAGCCAGCAAACGGGCCGACCGTGAAGCTACGGAAGGAGTCGTTCTGGCAAAAGTCACCGCCGACCAGAAATTTGGGGCGCTGGTGGTGCTCAACTGCGAAACCGATTTCGTTGCCAAAAACGAAAAATTCATCGCTTTCACCCAGCAAATCCTCGACCTGGCAATAGCCAACCAGCCTGCCAACCTCGAAGAGCTGAAAGCGCTTTCGCTCGAAGGTCGCACCGTTGAAGCCCACGTCACCGAACAAACCGGTGTCATCGGCGAAAAACTGGACCTCTCCTACTACGGAAAAGTGTCTGCTGAATATGTAACTGCCTACATCCACCCCGGTAACAAACTGGCTACCCTGGTTGGCTTCAACAAAGCCGGCTTTGAAGTTCAGATTGCCAAAGACGTGGCCATGCAGGTGGCTGCCATGAATCCGGTTGCCATCAACCG
>JARKOX010000264.1 GCA_029975525.1 Prolixibacteraceae bacterium
GAAATTCCGAATTTGGCATTGTCGGTTGGTCCGACGACCTGGTTGGCAGCTTCGGCAAAAGTGAGCACCATGTGGGCCCAGCGGATCAGGAAGTTGGAGTGGCGCTGGCGGTCGATGGAGTTATCCGACCAGTTCAGCCCCATGTATACGAATTTTTTAATGTGGTAGCCGGTGCGGCTGTTGTCGGAGCGTGCCCCCGGTGCATCTTTCCCTCCTTCGAAAGTTTCAAAAACAAACATGGTGTCTTTGGCGCCGCTGATACGAACAGCTGCTGCGGCGTTGTGAAAAATGGTGCTGTAGAAGCGCGGATCGCGGTCTTTGTAAGGATCCTGGGGGTCGTAGCCACTGCGCGGATCGGTAATCGGGTAGCCGTTTTTCATCGGGAAGGCATCCACCAGCTCCTGGGTAGCTCCCATGGTACCATTTCCCTGGAACGAGCCGGGATAGAACATCCGTTCCATCGCATCGTTCCCGGTAGAGTAGCGGGATACCCAAACGATGCCCGGGAATTGCGGATTTACCCAGTTTACGGCGGTGATAGGGTTAAATCCATTTTTCACATTGTCAACGGTCAGTTTGAAATCCATTACCTCCTTGGCATATTTGGCGGCCATTTCCCAGCGGGTCATATCTTTTTCAGGATTGAAGCGCGGGCTGGCCCAGGTGAGGTAAACCAGCGATTTAATTGCCCGGGTGGTAATTCCGTCGATACGCCCCCAGTAGAGTGAGCCGGCATAGGCGCTTTGGTTGGCAAGGTTTTCAACCAGGTAATCGCGGTGGGCGATGGGGAGGTATTTGTAGGCCGAATCGCAGTCGGCAAGAATTTGCTTTACACATTCTTCGTAGGTGTTGCGACTCCAGTTCAGGTCGCCGTTGATGTCGGCCGGTTCGGTAATGATGGGAAATCCCAGCAGTTCCCCATCCAGGCTTTTCCCTCCGAATTTTTGGAGCAAATCCCATTGAAACCAGGCACGCAGGGCATAAGCTTCCCCTTGCAGACGATGGCGGACCAGGCTGTCCAGATGGGGAACGACCAGGTAACGCAGATTAAAGCCTCGGTTGTCTTTCAGAAAGGTATTGCAGAGGAAGATCGCTTTGTAGTTGCGGTCCCAATAGGTTCTGACCGGGTCTTGTCCGGTAGTGATGGCACCAACAGCCAGCTTGCGAATATCGCGGGTGGTACTGGTTGAAACGGCATTGTCGGTGGCACAGTCGAGGTAGGCGCTTTCGTTGTTGTTATAGTTGGTGGGGATGTATTCATAGACTTGTCCGATCAGCCCCTGTGCCATTTCAGGATATTTCCATACATCCTCTTCCGAACGGTTTCCGTTTGGGTATGGGTCCAGATAATCTTTGCAGGCACCCAGCAAAACGGCCAATAATAGTCCTGTCAGTAATATTTTTGGTGTATTCATCATGGTAAGTTTTTTAGAAAGTAAGTTTAACGCCTCCGGTAAAGGTTCTGAAAAGCGGATATAACTCTACTCCGGAATCGCGAGATTCAGGATCCACATATTTTACATCGGAGATTGTAGCCAGGTTGGCTCCGCGGAGAAACAGCCGGATGCCGCGTGTAAAAAGCGAACGGGCTGTTTGGGCGGGTACATTGTAGGCCAGTTCTACATTCTGGATTTTGAAATAGCCGCCATTGGTAAGCCAAAAGTTGGAGCCTACAAAATTGTTGTTTACTTTATAGTAGGTTAGTTTTGGATAAGCACCGTCGATATTGTCCATAACGAATTTGGAATAGGTGTTGTCTCCCCATCCGTTCCAGAAGTATTTGTTGGTCAGGGCCAGGTCAACAAACGCACGGCCGTCGCCAATGATGGTCAGGTCAAAGTCACGGTAGCTCAGTTTTACATTGAGCGCATAAACCAGGCGCGGCGAAGTGTGCCCGATCATGCTGGCGTCGTTGTCGTCAACCACACCATCGTTGTTGAGATCTTTATATTTGAGATCGCCGGCGCTGAGTTGTTCGTCATACAACTGCGGAGTGGCCAGTGTTTCTTCATCGCTGGCAAATCTTCCGAGGTAAGTTAGCCCCCAATAAGCATCGGCGGGTTTCCCTATCCGGCTTTGGTAGTCAAACCGGTAGTTGGGCTGATCGTACTTCAATATTTTGGATGTTTGCCAGGTTGCATTTCCGCCAATGGAATACCTGAGATTACCCACTTTGTTATTGTACCGGAGACTGGTTTCAACTCCGTAGTATCTGATTTTGTTGTAATTGGCCCACGGTCTGGCCCCCGAAATTCCCAGCATGTAGGGGATGGTGTTGGCCAGCCGGGTAATAATCCCGTCGCGCAGGTTGTTGTAGTAGTTAACCTCCATGAACAGTTTTCGGTTAAACATTAGCGCGTCTAACCCTACTGTAATTTCTTTGCGTTTTTCCCAGGTAAGGTCCGGGTTTCCTTTTCTGCTCGGATTGGTTCTGTAGCCAGTTTTGTCTTCGGCACTGCCAAACCAGTAGCCTGTCGGGGCAGGCCCCCACTTGCCGCCTGAACTGTTGTAGCTCCAGTTGTCGCGGTAATAGTAGGGCGCCAGAAATCCTTCGTACCCCAGTATGCCGGCTTCGGCCCGCAGTTTCAGGTAATCGATAAATTGGACTCCCGACATAAAATTTTCCTCCGAAACAACCCAGCTGGCGCCTACCGAAGGGAAGAAGGCGTATCGCTCTCCTGTATCGAGACTGTAGGTCCCGGCATAATTCAAAACTCCCTGAAGGCTGTATTTGTCTTTGTGTGAGTAGAGCGCCGACAGGACCAGGTTTTGCTGCCGTTCCGGCTCTTCAATTCCATTGTGCGCACCATTGGAGAGGTAGTAGGTCAGAGAGGACTGCAGGAGAGAGTTGTTCCAGGCTTTTTCATAACTCAGGTTTTCGTAAAAACTGAATCGCTGGTAGTAATAGTCGTGTAGTTTGGCCTGTCCCGACATGTCTTTGCCATCGTGCGCTTTTGTGAGCAGGATGGTGTCTTTGCCGGCAGGAGTTACCGAACGGCTGACATTGTAAGCAATGTACTCTTCGGCTTTCCCGATCCGCAGCAGGTTGAAAACGTTGAAACCAATGTAGGTCCTGGATTTAAGCCCTTTTATGATTGGCGACATGTCGTAATCGAGTGCGATATTGGCCGCGCCGTTCCGTCCTGACTCGGTGTAGTAGCCGTTGCTGGTCAGCTCTCCGATTGGATTTTCCCGGAATGAGGGGTCAACGCCGAACCAAGGGGTGTTGGAAGCTGAATCGTAGCCGGCATATATGGGAAAAGCGATGGGGGAAATGGTGTTGATGTCGTCAACCACGCGGTTGAACTCAACGATATCCATGGCCCCGTCGTTGCTGTTATCGGCACCGAAGTCGCCGTCGTAATCGTAGTTGGGCGAACGCCGGAAGGTCAATCCCCCGTAGAAGTCAAACTGGAGTTTGAGCAGGTCGTTAATTTTGATGTCGATATTGGAGCGGGTACTGAGGCGGTTAAAGTCGGCATCGGGACCGATTTTGTAAATGTCGCCTTCGCTGTTGTATCCCAGTGAAGAGTGGTATTGTACCACGTCGTTTCCTCCGGTTGAAGAGACATGCACCCGCCTGAAAGGCATGGAGTTTTTCAGCATCATGTTCCGGAAGTTGTTACTGGGGAAGTACATGTTGTAAGGATCGTTTTTGGCATATTCGGCAATTGCTTCGTCGCTGTAGCGCGGATCCAGTCCGTTTGAGGCCCGTGCCAGGTTGTTGAGCCGTGCATAGTCGGCGCCCGACGCCCATTCGGGGAAACGGTCGATGATATTAATGCCGCTTTCAGCATCAACGTTCAGGATACGTTCATTTTTTCTGCCGCGTTTGGTTTTGATGTAAATGACGCCATCGGCAGCCTGCGGCCCAAACATTGCTTTTGCCGTGATGTCTTTCAGCAGCGTCGCTGTTTCAATCTCCTGGGGATCGAGCTGCATTTCGGTGATATCGGTGGGAATGTCGTCGATGATGAAGATCGGACTTCTTCCGCGGGTGTAAAAACTGACTTTTTCGGAAATGCCAAACTGGTTGAGCTTTTCCTCGGCAGTTAATCCCGGCGAACCGTTTCGTTCTTTTACTTCCAGGCCGGGCGCCAAACCGGTAAAGGCATTGCGAAGGTCGGTCGATGGGTAGCTTTCCAGTTCATTTCCTCGAATAACATACGAGCTGCTGGTAAGTTGCCGTCGTTTTTGGGTCATAAACGGAAGTGGTACGTTATCGTCGGAAGTCATAAAAAGTTTGGCTTTATGTAACCTGACGGTTTTGTTCTGAAGGATTTGTTCGGCCAGGGTAATGACTCTGTCGTAGCCGGGAGAGGTAATCGTGACCGCATCCTGCGGAAGAGCTTCAAATGTAACGGTGCCATTTTCTCCGGTTTCGGTGTGAATGATCCCTTCGCCGACAACCACCTGTGCTTTATGGAGGGGTTTTCCGGCCTCATCGGTTACCGTCAGGGCAATGTTGACCGGTTTTATTTTTTTGTCCGTTCTTTTTTGTGCGCCCGCTTCAATGGAAAAGATGACCGATAGCAGAAACAGACAGAAGAACAAACTTTTTTGCGCAATGATATTTTGCAATCTCATAACTTTCATTTTATACGGTGACATTAATTTCTACCAAACCGGGTTTGGCACAAAATTTTTCATTTTATACATATCGTCATTATCGAAGGGGAAGTAGTACATTTCATCTTTCCAGCGCGTCTGACGGTCGGCAGGTAAGAGTATCCGGGTGTATTTGTAACCGGTGGGATATTGGGTTTTGTCATATCCCGAGGGTAGTTTTTCCACATCCATGCCATAAAGCGGGCCGGCCATTGTTTGCGGGGCATCCATCCAGCGGCGGATGTCCTGGTAGTAATGTCCTTCAAAACAGAGCTCGATGGTCCGTTCATTTTTGATTCGTGGGCGGAAGTCTTCTTTGCTGGCGGTAAATTTATCCTGAACCGGGGCCATTCCTATCCTGTCCCGGATGAGGTTGATCGCCTGAACTGCTGTCAGACTGGCTCCCGGAGCGGGAGTGTTGGGGCCATAAGCTTCGTTGGCAGCCTCGGCATAATTCAGATAGAGTTCGGCCAGCCGGATGATGGGATCGGTTATCAGCGGTTTGATTTTGTTTTTTACACTTTGTTCCCCCCACCTTTTACGTTGATAGTAGCCGGTACGCGTGATTCCTGCATAATTTTGATCGAGAAGTTCAGAGTAGGAAGCATTCCCGTTTTTCATTTCGTAATACATTTTGGCAGTGCCATAGCCAGGAATGGGCGCTGTGTTGTAGATAATGTCGATGTAGAAACGCGGGTCTCTGTTTTTATAAGGGTCCTGTTCGTTGTAATGGCCCAGGGCAGCAGCAGCTTCCCGTTCAGCCGGGGTGTTGAGCGGATCGCCCCATTTGGTTTCAAATTTATCGACCATGTTCTGGGTGGGACAGTCGCCCGAAAATGAGTTTTTGTTTGCCGACATTGGTCCGCAGATCAGAAAAGCCTGGTCGCCGCTGTTGTATGATTTGTTGCCGGCCGACCAGCCCCATAACTGTTCGTTGCTGTAACGGGTACCAACGTAATTGTATTTGTAGTCCTTGGCGTCCAGCAGGGTGTATCCCCATTGCTGGGCTGTTTGAATGGCTTCCCAGTTGGCTTTGGCCGCTTCTTCCCAGGCTTTTACGCCTTTCTCGTTGTTGAGCGGGCTGGCGGCATAGAGCAACACCCGTGCTTTCAGAGCTTTTGCTGCGGATCCGTTGGGTCTGAACAGTTCCGGATGATTCAGGTGCCCCGGTTCTGTAGGATTGGGATTATCCCGGCGCATCCGGTTTGCTTTTTCGAAATAGTAGACAGCTGTGTCCATGTCGGCGGCAATGTTCATCAGGGTTTCGTATTTCGACAGGCGCGGGATGTCCCACTGGTCATCCGGGCCAACCACCTGCCGGATATAGGGCATGGGTCCCCAGATCCGGAACAGTTCCAGGTGGGCAAACGCCCGGACGAAATAGGCCTGCGCCATAAAATCGTCGACATCTTCCGGTTTGACATCCTTTAGCATGTCAATTTTTTGCAATGACATGTTGCAGATCCGGATTACGATAAACATCGATTCCAGGATTGGGCGCCGGTTGCCGTCGTAGGTGAATTTGTTGATGATCGAAGCTACCTGTCCGCCTTTGATCGCCTGGCCTTCCATGTAACGCCCGAGGTCGCTCATGTCAGTCAGCTGCCACCAGGCGTATTTCTGGTCCCACATGGCAAAATAGAGGGGAAAAGCTGTTTTGATGTTATAGTCTTTCCAGTCGCTGCCATATCTTTTTTGTCCTTCATAAACTGCGTCGAAGAATTTTTTGAAGTTCTCATATTTTGAAAACACCTGTTCTTCCGTAAGCCCGGATTCCGGCGCCTTGTCGAGGTAGTCCTCGAGGCATGAGGTGGCAGTGACCATCAAACCGGCAAACAGGATGAGAATGAAATATTTTTTCATAGTTGTTGTTTTTAGAATAATTAGAAAGAAAATTTCAACCCGAGATTGAGTCGGCTCATTTGTGGGTAAAATCCTGAGTAGAAGTCTTTTCGTTCAGGATCACCTTCAATCAGCGGGGTGAATGTGAACAGGTTGTTGGCTGTTGCATAAAACAGCACGTTGGAGATTCCGGCGAGATTGTTCAGGAGCTTTGAGTTAAAGTTGTATCCGGCATAGATCTCTTTCAAACGGAGATAGGAGGCGTCTCTCCAAAAACGGTTTTCAATCATAATCTGATAACCTTTGTCGGCTTCGCCACCACCCCAGAAAAGGTTGTCGGCGCTGCTGCTGCCGCTGAAATGAAGCGTAGAGTGGTTGGCTCCGGAATTATCGGGGCGCCAGTAATCGAGCTGGGAGGCGTGTATGCGGTAGTCTCCTTTCAGGAATTCTGCTTCATAGGTCATGTTAAAGTCAACGAACTTGCCTTCGTTGCCCTGGAACATCAGGTGAAAATCAAAACCTTTCCATGAAAATCCGCTGGAGAATGAGTAGGTAATTGGCGGATAGAGCGACCCGTCGATCGGATATTTGTCGAGGTTGGTAATAGCGCCGTCGGCACTGTAGTCAAGATATTTGTAGTCTCCCACATTGAGTTTTTCGGAAATGATGGGCGAGGGGTTGTTGTGGATATCGTCAATCGAAGTGAAATAACCTGTTCCGGTAAGCAGCACGCCATTGAGCTGCGCGCCCAGTGGTTTGCCGGCATCTTTGGTATAATCCGGGGCATAGGGAAAGTCATCTTTGTAAATGATCCGGTTTTCGTTAAACCCGAAAATCCCTTTTACCCAGTAGTTGAGTTGCGAAGCGGTTGTTTTGTTGAATTCAAGTTCCACTTCAAAACCATGTTTTTTGAGGCTTCCTTTGTTAAGTTCCTTAAAAGTATTTCCTACCAGAACAGTAACGGTACGGGGCGACAGCAACATTTTTTCGCGTTGTTCATCAAAGAAATCGACACTGGCGCTGATCAGGTTGTTGAAAATTCCGAATTCAACTCCGATGTCTCTTTTGCGGGCTTCTTCCCATTGTGCCGTAACGTTGGCCCCTTTGTCTTCCCGAATGTAGCCGCGGCCATCGGTGTAATAATCGCTCATGTAGAGCCAGCGGCTGCCTGCTTTGTCGCTTCCCACTTTCCCGTCCGAGTAGCGCACTTTCAGTTTGTTCATCCACGGGACAGCGTTTTTGAAAAACTCTTCTTCGGAAATGGTCCAGCCTACCGCGCCGGAAGGGAAAAATCCAAACCGGTTACCTGGCGCAAACCTTTCCGAACCGGTGTAGCCTACGTTGACCTCGAAGAGGTATTTGTGTTTGTAGTCGTAAGTGGCGCGGCCCACCACGCCGGCATTGTAGTAAGCAAAATCGGTCCCGCTGTTTTTTTGCTGAAAGTTGATTAGCGCAAGGCCCGAAACCGAATGGTTCTGGGCAAAAGTATTGCCATAACTTAAAGCCATTTCATAATACATGTCGCGGTAATAACCCCCCTCCAGTCCGCCTACATTGATGTCGAGCGGAGCCTGGTACCACACTTCGTCACCTTGTCCTGAACGGTACCACGGGTTTTCGTTGGTGCCGATTTTGTCATAATCCAGCTGATATTCCGGGAAAGAGTAGTCTGCCTTCAGCGAGTTGTTGCGGAAATAGGTACTCAAAGAAGCTTTGCCTTTGAATGAAAGTCCTTTGGTGATAAAATCCAGTTTTTGTTCGAGCACCAGGTCGGTAAAAAGTTTGGTGTCCAAATATCTCCGGAAGGTGCCGTTGTGCATATTATTGTAGGGGTTGCCGGTGTATTCGCCGAATGGCTGTACCAGCCTGATCCCATTGGCATCCGGATAATCGGGGTCGGGAACCATTTCCAGTACCCACTCGGGGAAATAGGCCGGGAACCTGGCCGGCGAAGTGGCATAAAGATTTCGCCAGGGACTGCTGTTGGGCTGGTTCTTGATTCCTACATCGCCGCCTACGTTGAGTGAGAATATCGTGCTTTTGGTCAGATTGAAGTCGATGTTGGCCCGGTAGTTTATCCGGTGGTACCAGTAGCGGGCATCATCGTAACCATTTTTGTAGGTTTTGAAAAAATCGTTTTGATAAAGATGTCCCAGCGAACAGAAATATTTGATAAAGTTGGTTCCACCGCTTACGTTGAAGTTGGCATTGCTGGTGGGGGCATACGGATGGGTAAGCAGGTCGAACCAGTCCACGTTCGGGTAACGGAGGCTGTTCAGCGGGGTGGACGGGTTGCGGTATTCGTCCAGGATGTGAGTAGGGGTGAGCTGTTCGAACTGCCCGCCGTTCATGCGGGCAACGTTTAGCAGCGACATGGTTGTGTAAGAGTCGATATGGTCGGGTATGCGGGTAGCTTTCTCTAAGCCATAAGAGCCGGAAAAGTTCATTTTTGGTTTGCCAATGATCCCCCTGCGGGTGGTAACGATAATAACCCCGTTGGCTCCTTTGGCACCGAAAACGGCAGTTGCAGAAGCGTCTTTCAATACCGAGATGGTGTTAACCTCGTTGGGATCGATACTTTTGAAATCCCGTTCTACGCCGTCAACCAGGACCAGTGGTTGAGAACCGTTCCAGCTGGACAATCCGCGAATGATGATTTCTGAGTTGTCGGATCCCGGTTCACCGGTTTGCTGAATAGTCAATACCCCCGACAGTTTTCCGGTAATGGCATTGGTGACATTTTGTGTTCCAGACCGCACCAGCGATTGGTTGTCGACCTGGGTGATGGCTCCCACCACACTCTCTTTCTTTTGGGTACCATACCCAACTACCACCACCTCTTCAAGACCAACGGTCTCTTCCGAAAGTGAAATCATAAAATTGGTTTGAGAGCCGATGGTGATTTCCTGTGTTTTTAATCCCACAAAACTGACCGTCAGAAATTTTGAGTCGGCAGGAATGACCAGGTTAAAGTTTCCGTCAAAATCGGTGATCGTACCGATGGTGGTGCCCTTTACCATGACGGTAGCGCCCGGGATGGGTTCGTCGTTGTTGCCTTTAACTGTCCCTTTGATGTTTTTCTGGGCGGGCTGTGGCTGGGTCGTTGCTGACGGCCGGGTTTCCGGTTTTGGTTTTTCATTTTCCTTGAAAACCCATACCTGGTTGTCAACAATCCGGTAGCCTATGTTAGTACCCTGAAAAACTTCTTCGAGGACTTTCTCGATTGTTTGATTCTTGACTTCGATTGATTTTTCAGGCTGGCCATCCAATATACCACTGGGATAAACAAAAGCGTATCCGCTTTTCTCTTCGATGGCCCCGATGATTTCTTTGAGGGTTGCATTTTTTACCGAGAAGTTGAATTTTGAAGCGCCTGAAGACTGACTGGCTAATGCCGATGTCGTTCCCATAAAGAGGAAAAACGCCAAAATCCATAGCTTACGATAAAAAATTCTTTCTCCGTGGGGTTGGTTAGCCCCACGGGACAAGTAATGTTTTCTCATAGGATTTAAATTTTTGGTTTGACAAGTTCGACCTCAGGAGGATTTTAGGAGTTCCCCCAGCGGTCGTTTATTTTGGTTTTTTAAGTTCATAAGCTTCATTGTTTTGTTTGTACTCAATGCCTGTGATGATGGCCAACCCTTGCAGAATAGGGCCGGGAGTTTCGGTGAGTTCCAGTTTTCCCGTGATATTGAGTTGTTTGATTTCGTTGTCTAGCAGTATATGTATGTTATAGTACCGTTCAATACGGCGGATTACCTCTTCAAGGCTGTCATCTTTGAAGGTCAGATGGCCCGACTTCCAGTCGAGATAATCCTCAACGTTCACCTGAAGTAGTTCAGGATGTCGGCTTTCAGTAGTGAATTGCGCCAGCTGGTTGGGTTTTAGGATGGTTTCGGGAGCAAATAAATTTTGACTGCTTTTCAGCGCCAGGCTGCCCTCCATTAAAACCGTGTAGGAGACCGTGTCGGATGGATAAGCTTTTACATCGAATTTGGTCCCGATAATCCGCAGGTTCATCTGTTGGGTCCTGACGTGGAACGGTGCCCGGGGATTATGGGCTACTTCAAAATAGGCCTCTCCTTCCAGGTATATTTCGCGTTTTTTGGTCTTGAACGGCACCGGATAAATCACTTTTGAACCTGCGTTAACCCACATCCTGGTACCGTCGGGTAACTTAATCCGTACCTGTTTACCGAAAGGGACAATAACCTGGTTCAGTGATCTTTTTTGGGGGAGAAGCTGTTTGGCGGCTTTGTGTCTGTTAATGATTATTTTTTTCCCCTGATTTCGGTAATTTATTTCACCGCACTTGCCCTGAATCGGTAGCTTATGACCATCGGCAAAGATAATAGACGTTTCCGTAAAGGATGAGGGGTGTTCTTTTGCGATAAAATTTTGAAGGTTGGATGACCTGCCAAAATAGAACCAGGCCGAACCGGCAACAATCAGCATCAGAAATACTGCCGCTGCACGTGTAATAATATTTAGCCGGAGAACGTGCCTCCTTTGCTTTTGGATGCTTCTCCAGATGCTTTTTTTGACTTCAGTGGAAACGGGAGAATATGTTTTTTTTAAGGCATGAAGATAATTTTGGGCTTCTTGGATAACAGGGGCACAGGTTGGATGATCCGACAGAAATTTTTGCCAAAAATCCGACTCTTCAGAGGTTGTTTCAAAAGTCCACCGTTGAAAAGATTCGTCCAGAATAAAATCTTCCACTTTCCAACTGGTTAAATCCTGATTTTTCATTAAACCAGCTAATTCTTCAGTTCATTCCTATTTAAGAGGAACGACAAGTCAAAACATTATCAAAAAAAAATTAATTTTTTTGCCAACCTTTGAAAGTAGAGAGGTAAAACAAGATTAAGTTGTTTGTATCCAGGTCAGTATGTTTTTGAATCTCGAGTCTGATTTTTTGTATTGAACGGGCAATTAATACTCTTGCCGATTCAATGCCGATGCCAAGGTATTCTGACATTTCAAGATAGCTGAGGCTGCAGGTGAATTTTAAATAGATGGCTTCTCGTTGCTTCGGGGTAAGTTTTTGAATACTTGCAGAGATGGCTTTTTTTAATTCTTCTGATGCTTCCTGAAGAATTACCTCTTTCTCGGCAGAGGCGGTTGTTTCAAAATATGGATTGCCCAATTCCTCCAGCGGCTCAAAACGTTCATTCTTTTTTAATTCTTTAACCAGTAGTCGTTTGAACGACTTAAAAATATAGGCATTGACATACTTAACCTCTGTCAGTTTTTTGCGGTAACAGGTTATCTCGATGAAAAGTAACTGTATGCAATCTTTTATGATCTGTTCATCTTGAGTGAAGTTGAATCCAAAATAGTACAGCTTATCAAAAAATGACAGGTAGAGATCTTCGAGGGCGCGGTCATTTCCATCAACCATTCTCTTCCATTTTTGAGCGTACTTCATCTCATAGATCTTTAAGTTTTAAATTTTTTTAAAATAGGAATAAATACCCAAAAGGTTTTCTTCTTTTTTGCGTTTGTCCAGATTCTTAAATTTTTAATAAAAAACTGGCCTTTTAAAAGGAAGGGCGGGCAACAAAAGCAGCCCGGCCTTTACCAAAATTAACTGTGTAACCAAGAGGAAGCGGCAGGGGCCGCTCCTGTCTGCAAGAAATAGCTTTTAGGTTTTATTTGTAATGAGCCGGATTCTCATCCTGCCACTCGTTGATGCCGTCGCGGATGCGGTTGCGGAAGGTGAGCGTATCCTTGGCGTAGCACCAGTTTCCGGCTG
>JARKOX010000265.1 GCA_029975525.1 Prolixibacteraceae bacterium
CAGCCGGAAACTGGTGCTACGCCAAGGATACGCTCACCTTCCGCAACCGCATCCGCGACGGCATCAACGAGTGGCAGGATGAGAATCCGGCTCATTACAAATAAAACCTAAAAGCTATTTCTTGCAGACAGGAGCGGCCCCAGCCGCTTCCTCTTGGTTACACAGTTAATATTTGGTAAAGGGCGGGCCGCTTTTGTTGCCCGCCCTTCCTTTTATCGGCTGTTTGATCAAAAAAAGGCCGGTTGCCCGGCCCCAACAGACTAAAAACGAATACATGAAATCGAAATAAGAAAAGTCTGTTTTCAGTGAACGAATTTACAAAGATTTTATTTTTCCCCAGCCTCTTCTTTCACTTCAATCTCCATTTTCGGCACGGAATTTTTCCCCTCTTCTCTTTTCAAAAAAATCCTCTCTTTCATCACCTTAGGTTCCTGAATGTGACGCAGGCCACTCTCCGGGCTCTCCCTCCACACATCAAAAGGGGCTTCTTCCGTTTCGGATGCCTGGTGGCGGATGATGGTGATTTTTTCACGGCCACCGCTCAGTTTTTTCTTTTGAAAGGAGATAATACCGGGATCACCCAGGTCGATGATGTTTCCACGGCGGGGTTTCAAATGCCTGACCGGCGGAACGGGTGGAAGGGGGGGATGTGGCAGTCGCGGTGAGTGGAGCTGCATCCGGCCATGCCGGGGCCCCCGCCAGATCATCACATCCTCCTCGCCAGGTCCGTTCTTCTCCACACGCACCACCACGGTTTTACCGCTGTCGCCTTCGGTTTCCAATTTGTGAATAAACAACGGTGCTGCGTGCCGGCCGCGTTTCATGACCAATACGCTTTCTCCGTTTGGAACATCTCCTCCCTTAAATTCGAAATCACCGGCGAGAGAATCCAGGCCGGGAAGCTCTTTTTCGTCGACCCATCTGAACTTCTTGTCGCTATCCGGACGAAAAGATCTCAGGTCGTCGCCCTGCAGGAGCGTGTCGATCACCACTTTCTCGCCATCTTTTATCTTAACGATTCTCAGATGGGTTTTCTTTTGCGTCGCCGGCGGATCGTCGGGAGTCATGGCGGTAAAAACAAAAAAAGCCAGCAGCGGCATTGCGGCAAACCAAACAAACTTTTTCATACTCAAAATTTTAAAAATTACGTTGGACACAAAGATACAGGAGCAACTGTGTGACAGCTGGTTAAAGGCCGGTTAAAATTGGTTAAGAAAACGTTAAAGTCTGGAAAAGCGGAGTGCAAAACCCTATCTTTGAAGCATGAACAAAAAAATCATCACCGGTTTACTTGTGCTGATGGGCATCTCCATTGTGGGGATCATTGCGGTGCAGTTGGTGTGGATGAACAATGCCTTTCGGGTGAAAAACGAACTGTTTGGGCGAGGGGCTTCTGAGGCGCTCTCTCAAACTGTCAGGCGGCTCGAAGACATCCACGATGTAATGATTTTCAACAAGATGGCTTTGCCCGACTCGACATCACGGCAGCTGCGCCGCCCGGTTCTGCCAGCGCCCCGCCTGCACCGGCGCCAGCCGCCGGCTCCTCCCCGCCCCATTACGATCATCCGCCAGAATCAGAAAAACGGCGCGCAAACCCAGGTTGAACTCCGGATGCAAGCCGACTCCGGAAACGCCTTTGTTTACCACTACAGCACGGCAACCGGCAAAATTTCCCGGGAAAAAGTCAGTGCGAAAGATTCGTCGGTCAACCGGGAGGTGATCGTTGTGCAAACCGACACCCTGCACCACCTCGATTCTGTTGTGACGGCCGGCCTGGGAAAAATCGACTCGCTGGTAACTTCCATCGACACCTTCCGCCTGATCCGCCCCGATTTCAGCAACCGGGTGCACCTGAAAGCATCGCGACTGAAAAACGTCGCCAGCCGCGTAGTAACCGAAATTTCGGCCTGGAACGAACCCGAAATCGACCCTCAACTACTGGAAGATATTCTCCGCGAGGAGCTGCTCAACCGTAATATTCCCATCGCCTTTGAATACGGCGTACTCAACGATTCGCTGGTGGTGATGGCCCCGGCGCCCGCCGACACCGCGGCCCTGCTGGCTACCCCTTTCAAAACCGAACTTTATCCCAGCAGCATCTTCCGGAAAAACTTCAAGCTGGCGCTCTTTTTCCCCTCGCGCGAACGGTTTATCTACACCTCCCTCAGCTGGCTGCTGGTCGCCTCGTCGCTCTTTTCCATAGTCATCCTGCTCACGTTTGCCGCCAGCATCTTTTTTATCCTGAAACAGAAAAAGATCTCGGAGATCAAATCCGATTTCATCAACAACATGACCCACGAATTTAAAACCCCGATTGCAACCATCTCCGTGGCGGCCGATTCCATTTTTAATGAAAAGGTGCTGGCCGACCCTGCCAAACTGCGCTACTTCGCCGGCATGATCAAAAAAGAGAACAACCGCATGAACCGCCAGGTGGAAGATATCCTCACCATTGCCCGGCTGGACAAAAAGGAGTTCGAATTCAGATGGGAAACGGTAAACCTGCACGACTTAGTCCGCGAAGGTGTGGAGGGAATTGAAATTCAGGTAGAGAAAAAAGGAGGGAGTATCTCTGCGCATCTCGACGCAACCAACCCGATTATCGTCGCCGACCGGACCCACCTGACCAACGCCATCTACAACCTGCTCGACAACGCCTGCAAATATTCGCCCCAGGCGCCCGACATCACCCTCTCCACCCGAAACACAACGTCGGGTATCATCCTCTCGGTTGCCGACAAAGGCATTGGCATGACCCGCCAGGTGCAGGGCAAAATTTTCGAACGCTTCTACCGCCAATCCAGCGGGAATGTGCATAACGTAAAAGGTTTCGGCCTCGGATTAAGCTACGTAAAAGCCGTGGTGGAAGCCAACGGCGGCACCATCTCTGTTCACAGCGAACCGGGAAAAGGAAGCACCTTTGAGCTGTCGCTGCCCTTTACTTTCTGAAATCAGCCCAAATGAATCAAAACCGCAGTATGGAAAAAAAACCGCAGCTATTTCTGGTAGAAGACGACCTCAGTTTCGGGGCGGTACTCAAATCGTATCTCGAACTCAACGACTACTCCGTGACCTGGATTGAGGACGGAAAATATGCCGTCGACCGCTTCCGCAACGGCGCCTTCGAACTCTGCATCCTCGACGTGATGCTTCCCCACGTCGACGGTTTCACCATTGGTGCGCAAATCCGTAAAATAAACGACAAGATCCCCATGATCTTTCTCACTGCCAAAACCATGAAGGAAGATATCCTGAAAGGGTACAACCTGGGAGCCGACGACTACATCACCAAACCTTTCGATACCGAAGTGCTGCTCTGCAAAATCAAAGCGGTGCTGAAACGCGGAAACGGAAACTCCGTCGCCGAAAAAAAACTGTTCGAGCTGGGCAGTTACCATTTCGATGTTACCCTGCGCCAGATTTCACGCGAAGGACAGATCCAAAAGCTGTCGCCCAAGGAAGCCGAACTGCTGCGGATGCTCTGCGAACGGCAAAATGACCTGCTGCCGCGCGAAACCGCACTCAACCACATCTGGGGCGACGACGGCTATTTCACGGCCCGCAGCATGGATGTTTTTGTGTCGCGCCTACGAAAATATTTTGCCGACGATCCCTCCATCGAAATCAAAAATATTCACGGCAGCGGATTCCTGCTCGAAATCAAAAGCTGACCGTCTTCCCGAAAAACAGCTTGCCAGCTGAACAAAACCAGATTTTCTTTCAAAAAAGCCCCCCGCTTTTTTATATCTTGCCGGGAATTAACCAATCCGTTTACCATGCCAACAAGTCATTCCCGCCGCCGGTTGCTGCAAACCATTGGGCTGTCGCCACTGCTGGCCGGCGCACTGCTTCCGCTGACAGCGGCTACCCCGGCAACGCCGGCCGTCGATCCGAAATTTCAACACCGGCTCAAGCTGAGCCTCAACTGTTACTCGTTTAACACGCCGCTGCGGGCCGGGCAAACCGACCTGTTTGACCTGCTCGACTTCTGCGCGGCCAACCAAATCGACGCCATCGACCCGACCGGCTACTATTTTCCGACCTACCCCGACGTTCCTGCCGACGAGTACCTTTACCGTTTCAAACGAAAGGCGTTCCTGCTGGGAATCGACATCAGCGGAAGCGGCGTGCGCAACGACTTCACCCTCACCGATCCGGACAAACGAAGAGCCGAGATCGAACACGTCAAACGGTGGATAATCGCGTCGGAAAAACTGGGAGCTCCCACCCTGCGTGTTTTTGCCGGCGTAACCAGCCATCCGGGATTCACCCGCGACCAGGTGTTCGAATGGCTGGCCGCCAATCTCCGCGAATGTGTCGAATTTGGCCAGGCGCACGGGGTGGTGGTTGCCATTCAAAACCACAACGACTTTCTGAAAACCGCCGACGATGTGTTGAAACTCTTCCAGCTGGTCAACTCCGACTGGCTGGGGCTCAACCTCGACATTGGCAGTTACCGCTCGGCCGATCCGTACGACGAAATCCGGCGAACCATCCACCTGGCCGTAACCTGGCAAATCAAAGAACTGGTCTATTTCAACGGGCAGGAGCAAAAAACCGACTACCCTCGGCTGATCCGCCTCATCAAAGAGTCGGGATACCGGGGCTATCTTCCGCTGGAAACCCTCGGCGCCGGCGATCCGTTTATCAAACTCCCCCGCATGCTGAACGAAGTGAGGGCGGCCCTGGAATAGCACGAACCGCTGCCGCAATAACCGGCATTTTTCAAATTTTCGGAAAAACAGCCCGTGGTTTATTTCTATTTTAGCGCCCTGTTGAATCAACCGGATGCCATCTGGAAAACCATTTTCCCCCGGCAGCTGGCCGAAAGTGCGAGGGCCGGGCAGCTCCGTTGCAGACGACCCGCACGGCGGACAATGGCCAGACATCCGCTCCGGCTTAAATAGTTGTTATGAATAAAATTTACATTCCGCTGGAAACCCTGCAGGAAACCCTTGCACAAATTCTGCTGAAACACGGTTTTACCTCCGAAAAGGCGGTAAAATGTGCGGCGGTTTTTGCCCAAAACAGTCTCGAAGGGGTTTATTCGCACGGCGTCAACCGGTTTCCGCGCTTTGTCCGCTACATCCGCAAGGGTTACATCGATGTGAATGCTGCGCCTTCGCTGGTGAATGCTGTCGGAGCCGCCGAACAGTGGAACGGCAACCTGGGCCCCGGCCCGCTGAATGCAACACTGGCCACCGAACGGGCCATGCAGCTGGCCGAAGCCAACGGAATCGGGATGGTCACGCTGGCCCACACCAACCACTGGATGCGCGGCGGAACTTACGGATGGCAGGCTGCCCGCCGGGGGTTTGTCTTCCTCGGATGGACCAACACCGAAGCCAACATGCCGGCCTGGGGCGGCAAAAACAAAAAAACCGGCAACAACCCGCTGGTTTTTGCTGTTCCGTTTGGCGAAGAAGCCATTGTGCTGGACATGGCCCTCTCGCAATTCTCCTTCGGAACCATGGAAAACAG
>JARKOX010000270.1 GCA_029975525.1 Prolixibacteraceae bacterium
AGCGGCCATCGATCTGGCCGATGAATTTTTGCCCGATAAAAAGCTGGTCGTTTACACCCAAGGGGTCAACAACCCCAAAAAAGAGTACACCGCAACTGCCCGGGGCGATTTTGAACAGGGCAAGCTGGTGGTTCTGGTCAACGAGGGATCTGCCTCGGCCAGTGAAATTGTTGCCGGGGCTGTGCAGGATTGGGACCGTGGGATCATTATCGGCCGCCGTTCGTTTGGAAAAGGTTTGGTGCAACAACCATTTTTCCTCACCGACGGATCGATGGTGCGCCTTACCACCGCCCACTACTTCACGCCCAGCGGACGCTGCATTCAGAAGCCTTATGCCAACGGAGTGGAAGATTACCGCGATGACTACCGGAAAAGACTGGAACATGGCGAGCTTTTCAGCGCCGACAGTGTGATCTTTTCCGATTCGTTGAAATACCGCACCCTGCAGAACGGTCGCGCCGTGTTTGGCGGCGGTGGCATCATGCCCGACATTTTTGTGGGGATGGACACCTCGTCGCTCTACCGTTATTACAACCGCCTGCAGCGCAACAACATTATCTATAATTATGTGCTGGGTTACATCGACCTGAACCGGGAGTCGATCCGCAAGCATTATCCGTCATTCGAAAAGTTCAACGATAAATTTTTAGTCAACGACGAGATGATCGCTGCCATTGTGAGCGCCGGCGAAAAGGAGGGGATTGAAAAAGACCAGGAAAGTCTCAACTTTACCCTGCCCATTATGAAGAAAGAGCTGAAGGCTTTTATTGCCCGTGATCTTTTCAGCCGCGACCATTTTTACCAGGTTTATAACTTCGATGACGAAACCATCCGAAAGGCGCTGGAGGTGATCCGCAACCAGTCCCGATACAATAACCTGCTGGTGAGTAACGAATAAAATCCGGTAGTTATGTCCGAGATTACAAGGGAGTGGCTTTCGGCAAATTATATAGAGTTGTCGGGAGCCATTCTGGGTTTGGCCTACATCTTCTTTTCCATCCGGCAAAATATTCTGACCTGGCCTACCGGCCTGGCCACCTCGCTGCTGTATGCCGCGGTGTTTTTCCAGTCGAAAATTTATGCCAGCATGGCGCTGCAGTTTTATTACGTTGCCGTGAGTATTTACGGCTGGTACTTCTGGTTAAAAGGGCGAAAAACCGATGAAAAAGCCGGCGTTCCGGTGACCCGGCTCAACCTGCGGCTGGCCGGCTGGTTGCTGCTGGTTGGCGTGCTGGTTTACGGGGTGATCCTGTTTGTGCTGATGCGCTTCACCGATTCGCCCGTCCCTTTTCTCGACTCGCTGATCACCGCCATGAGTGTGGTGGCCACCTGGATGTTGGCCCGCAAGATATTGGAACACTGGCTGATTTGGGTGGTTGCCGATCTTATTTCTGCCGGACTGTATGTGTACCGCGACTTGTGGCTGACGGCCGTTCTTTTTCTGATCTACACGGGAATGGCGGTCTCCGGTTATTTTGAATGGAAAAAGGAGTGGAGGAAACCGGCATGCTGAAGCAGGCAAAACGTCCGAAAATTATTGTGGTTACCGGAGCCGAATCGACCGGCAAGTCAACGCTGGCGCTGAGCCTGGCCGACCGTTGCCAGTCGCTCTGCATCGAGGAGTTTGCCCGCGAATATGTTGAAAAAATCGGCCGTCCGTACAATTATTCCGATGTTGAGATCATCGCCCGGAAACAGATCGCCCAGATGAACGAGGCGCTGACCGCTGCTGTTCCATTTGTTTTTTTCGACACCTGGCTCATCATTACCAAGGTGTGGATGGAGGTGGTTTTTCACCAGTCTCCCGGCTGGGTCAGCGAAGCGATTGCCCGTGCGCCGGTCGACCTGTTTCTGGTCTGCGACACCGACATCCCCTGGGAACCCGATCCGGTACGGGAGAATGGCGGCGAGATGCGCGACAAACTTTCGGCTCTCTACATGGAAAATATCCGGGAGTTTGGTTTTAAATTTCGGCTAATTTCAGGAACCGGCCCTGAACGGCTGGCAAATGCCTTGAAAATAATTGCCGATATTTGATAACCTTTGCAAAACAACCGTTTGAATTGCGTGTTTGATTGGCAGAACCAAGAATTGTATGGCTATGAATATTGCACAGAATATCACACAACTGATCGGAAGAACCCCGTTGGTAAAGCTGAACCGTCTTGCCGAAGGTACGGGAGTTACGGTGTTGGCCAAGCTGGAGTCATTAAACCCCGGCGGGTCGGTGAAAGACCGGCTGGCGCTGGCGATGATCGAGGCGGCTGAAGCTGCCGGACTGATCGACCCGGAAACCATGATTTTGGAACCAACCAGCGGAAACACCGGCATTGGACTGGCCATGGTTTGTGCGGTAAAAGGGTATCCGCTTACCATTGTGATGCCCGAAAGTGTTTCGATGGAGCGCCGCGTGGTGCTGGGGGCTTACGGAGCCGAACTGGTGCTTACTTCGGCCAAAGGCGGCATGCGCGAAGCTATTGCAAAGGCCAATGAACTGGCTGCGTCGCACCCGAAATCTTTCATCCCGATGCAGTTTGAAAATCCGGCCAATGCCGAAATGCACCGTCGTACCACCGCCCTTGAAATCTGGAATGACACGGCCGGCACGATCGACATTTTTGTTGCCGGCGCCGGAACCGGCGGTACCATCACCGGAGTTTCGGAAATGCTGAAACAGAAAAATCCGAAACTGCAGAGTGTGGTGGTTGAACCCGAGGCTTCGGCCGTGCTGTCGGGGGGCGAACCTGGTAAACACAAGATCCAGGGGATCGGACCGGGCTTCATTCCGAAGGTGTTGAATACCGCCATTTACGATGAAGTATTCCGGGTTTCCGACGACGACGCGTATGAATATGCCCGGCGGCTGGCCCGGCAGGAAGGAATTTTTGCCGGAATGTCATCGGGAGCCAACTGCTATGCTGCGCTGGAGATCGCTAAAAGACCCGAAAACAGGGGGAAGACCGTGGTTTTTATCGTTTGTGATACCGGCGAACGTTATTTGAGCACAACCCTTTTTAATTGCGAACAAAATGTCTGGTGACGATTTTTCGGTGCGGATCAACCAAACGGTGCAAAAGCTGGCCGATCCGGATTCCTATAATGTGGTTTGCCACGAGCACCGCCAGGGCGAACCGCTGCCTTCCATCTTTAAACTGAGCAGGATCATTGAGCTGGTACGGGAAATTCTGTTTCCCGGCTACTTTGGAAATACCTCGCTGCGGACCGGCACGATCCAGCACTACATGGGGGTTTACATCGATGAGCTTTTTGAATTGCTGAGCGGGGAGATCCTGGCCGGACTCTGTTTTGAGTGCACCGACAAGTCGGAGAACAAGGTTGCCCGGCACAACGGACGCTCCAAACAACTGGCGGCCGATTTTATCGAATACCTGCCCGAAATCAGGCAAAAGCTGGTGAAAGATGTGGAAGCGACCTATCTGGGGGATCCGGCTGCCCAAAATTACGGTGAGGTGATTTTTTGCTACCCGGCCATCAAGGCGATCACCAATTACCGCATCGCCCATCGGCTGATCGAACTGGAGGTGCCGCTGATCCCGCGTTACATTGCCGAGATGGCGCACAGCGAAACCGGAATCGACATCCATCCCGGGGCCCGGATCGGCGAATATTTTACCATTGACCACGGCACCGGCGTGGTTATCGGCTCCACTTCCATTATCGGCAATAATGTCAAACTCTACCAGGGGGTAACGCTGGGGGCCAAAAGTTTTCCGCTGGACACCGAAGGAAATCCGATCAAAGGGATTCCCCGTCATCCTATCGTGGAAGATAACGTGGTTATTTATGCCGGCGCGACCATTCTGGGACGGGTTACCATCGGCGCCAACTCGGTTATTGGAGGAAATGTGTGGGTCACCCGCGACCTGCCTCCCAACTCGAAAGTAGTTCAAACCCGTCCCAAAGAGAATATGTTTACCCACGGAGCGGGGATTTAATCTGGAAATAAAAAAATCAACTTTTGGAAACATTTCAACTTACCGCAAAAACCCTGGAAGGACTGGAGGAAGTGCTTGCTGCGGAAATCAGGGAAATCGGTGGTGCCAACGTGCAAACCGGACGCAGGGCCGTCCATTTTTCGGGAAACACCGAGCTAATTTACCGGGCAAATTACCGGCTCCGGACAGCTCTCCGGATTCTGAAACAGATCGATTCTTTCCGCTTTTCATCGATCGACGATTTTTATGTGAAGTGCATGAAGGTCAACTGGGAGTCGTACATGAATATCAACCATAGTTTTGTCATTCAAAGCACGGTGGTTCAGTCCGATTTATTTAAGAACTCGATGTTCGCGTCCCTGAAGGTGAAGGATGCACTGGCGGACCGCTTCAGGCAAAAGACCGGAAAACGGCCCAATGTGGAAACGATCGAGCCCGACATCATTTTTCATGTCCACATTGCCCAGGATGTTTGTACCCTGTCGATCGACAGCTCGGGCGAATCCCTGCACAAAAGGGGCTACCGCATGATTCAGGGCGATGCGCCCCTGAGCGAAGTGCTGGCAGCCGGCATGATTTTGCTGAGCGGCTGGAACGGCGAAACCGATTTTGTAGATCCCATGTGCGGTTCGGGAACCCTTCCGATTGAAGCTGCCATGATTGCGCGAAATATTCCTGCCGGCAGATTCCGGAAGCAGTTCGCCTTTTTTAACTGGAAGGATTTCGACAGCGAGCTGTTCGAAAAGATCCGCGAAGAGGATACCCAGCGCCCTTTTTCGAAAAAAATTGTGGCATCCGACATCTCGGCCAAAAATATCATGGGCGCGCAAACCAATGCCCGGAAAGCGCGTGTGTTTAATCTGATTGAATTTCACACGCAGGACTTTAAAAACCTCAACCTGTCGCTCAACAACGCCTGTTTGATGATGAATCCGCCTTATGGCGAACGTTTGCAGCCCAAAGAGCTGGAAAATATTTACCGGATGGTGGGCGAGCGGTTTAAACACCAGTATGCGGGTAACCAGGCGTGGGTACTCTCCTCGTCGCCCGATTTACTGAAACTGATCTCCCTGCGGCCATCGGCCCGTATCCGGCTGTTCAACGGATCGCTGGAGTGCAGCTTTCAGAAGTATGAGCTGTTTGAAGGCAAACGAAGGCAGTTGGTCCTTAAAAGGAAAGGTGACTAAAATTAAACAGGCCAAACTCCCCGAAAGAGGCTGTCTCCCAAAAGGCGGCCTCTTTTTGGTTCCGGCAGTCAGGTGGTGGATTGGTAGTGGAGCTGCAAAAAAGGAAATAAAAAAGCCGCAACGAAAGTTTTTCAATTGCGGCTTTTTTTCTGTGCCCAGAACAAGACTCGAACTTGCACACCGGAACCGGCACCAGCCCCTCAAGCTGGCGTGTCTACCAATTTCACCATCTGGGCAATAATATTAAGAACGATTGTTGCCCTTCAAGCTTGGCGTGCCTGCCTACCGGCAGGTAGGTCTACCAATTTCACCATCTGGGCAATAATTTTCAGAACGCATTTCCCGGGGATGACCTGCCTGTGGCTGATGCTGACCCGCGGGGTAATTTGGCGATGCAAAAATATAAATTTATTCGAACCTGGAGCATCTTTTGCGGAAAATAGTCTCCTCAAAATGCAGGTTTTTCCTTTAATAGCGCGTTTTTCGCGATTCTTCCGGTTTTACTCCTGCGCCAGGAAGGGGATTTCATCGATGTTTTCAGGTTCGTGCAGCAAAATTTTTTCACGTTCGGCCAGACCTTCCGTAACTACGACCATCTCGTCATTTTCGGGACCGGTTTTAACCGCTTTTTTCCAAACCTTGCCGCTCTGCTTCACATAAACGTAGGGGACGCCATTTTCAGCAAAAAGACAAGTGCGCGGAATGGTCAGCTGAGCCGGAATTTTTTCCAGAATGATCAGGTTGGTGGTGGTCATGGCTGGTTTGAGCTTCTTGTCGACATCGGCCAGATCGATCAGCACCCGGAATACTTTGCCGTCGAAGCCGGCAAGTTCCTGCCCAACGTTGGCGATATTCACAATCGTTCCCTTAAAAGAATGTCCGGGTACGGCATCCACAGCAATACGCACGCTGTCGCCCTGGCTGATTTTGGCAACGTCGATTTCCTGGACGTAAGTTTCAGAAACGAGCTGCGAAAGATCGGGCAGGGTTGCAATAGCCGGCTGCCACGGACTGACCTGATCGCCGACCCTGATTTTGCGGCGTCCCCAGGAACGGGCGTAAATGATCATCCCGTCGGCCGGGGCGATAACCCGTGTAGAGGTAAGGGCCTCCTGCAGTTTTTTGTCGATATTGGCGGTGTAGTTATACCGCGCCTCTTCCCGTTTGGTACGCATTTCAAGTCCCATTTTGCGTAGCTCGTAGTCGCGCTTCTGCTTTTCAATCTGCCGGAGCGTCTGGTTATAGGCTGCCTTTGCCCGCCGCTGGTAGGCCGGCGATTCGAAACGGGATTGCTCCAAGTCAATTTTTTTATATTCGAGATTGAAGGTCATCTCTTTGATTCCCTGCCGCAGCCGGGTGAGTTCGATGGCGGAGTCGATCCGGGCATCGTTAACCTCTGCCAGGTAACGCTCCATCTCTTCGCGGTTGCTTTGAATCAGCTGGTTGATGCGGCCGGCGTCGAGCGTCGCCACCCAGTCGTCTTTTTTGACGATTGTCCCTTCGGCAACCATGTCTTTGATCTGGAGTTCGTAAATCCGGAGCTCCTGATCCTTGAAAATATCCGGCAGAACGATGTTGATCGAAGTTTTTCCCTGTACTTCGCCTTTGGTTTCGATGAGTTTTTCGAAATCAATACGTTTGACGGTATAAAACGAGTGGCTGACAATATTTTGCCGGATGATCAGGAAGGCGGCAGCAGCAATGGCAATGCCCGCCCCGAGAATAAACCATTTCCGTTTTCCGGAAAACAAGCGGGATAATTTAGTCATTCAGGATATTTTCAAAGTCTTCAGACAACGGGTTATTTTTTTCAAAATCGAACAGCGTCAGCTGCCGGAGGGTATAAAAGTAGACCCAGTAGGAGCGGAGGGCGTTGATGTAGGCGCGGCGTGCCTGCTCCTGGTCGTTGCGGGCCAGGTTGAGTTTGGTGACGTCGAGTTTGCCAATCAGGAAACGCTGCATGGTAACTTCAAAGCCCATTTTGGCGATGGTGTCGGCTTTGGCGGCATTTTCAACCTGTTCGCCCTGGAGGTTAAACTCCATCACATTCATCAGGACATTCTGTTCAAAGTCAATACGTTCCTGGTTGACGGTGGTGCGCACCACTTCGCGGTTTGAGCGCGCCATGGCCAGCTGTCCTTTGCGGCGGCCCCAGTCGAGGATTGGCACATTCAGTCCCAGTCGGAACCGTTGGCGGTCCAGCGGATCGCGGTAGACCTCCCCGATTTTTTCGGCGTTTTGGTTCAGCCCGTAAAGTGCATACAAATCGGCGCTGATGCCATTTTGTGATTCAGCCTGTTTTACCCGGCGGTCTTCTTCGAGCAGCCGTTGCTGGTGGTTCAGCATCTCCGGATTATTATCGAGTGCCATGGCCAGGGCCTTCGAAACGTTGACGTTCAGGCCGGGTAGCTGTGCCGGCACAATACATTCGATACGGGTATCCTTTTCGAAACCGAGGAACGAGTTGAGGTCGGCGCGGGAGCGCTCCAGTCCGAGGTTGGCACGGGTCAGCGCCAGGCGGGCATTCATGTAGCTCAGTTCGAGATTTAGCAGTTCGTCCTGGGTGACTGTTCCCACCTGAAAACGTCCTTTTCCCAGGCGAAAGAGCGTGTCGGCATTGGCCAGGTTGGTAGAGGCAATCGACACTTCAATCTGGGCGTCAACCAGGTCGAAAAAGCGACGGGTGGCTTTAATGGCCAGCGCCTCTTTCGACTGGATAAACTCTTTTTTGGCCTTTTCAAATTTCACCGGTTCAATGTTGGAGCGCCATTTCAGCTGGTTGTAACCGTTGAGCGACTGGCTGTACCCGATACTGATCGGGGTGGACGAGTAGGAGGTGAGCTTGTCGGTGCCCATGTTGCGCATGAGGTTCAGCTCTGATTGGGCAAAAATACTTCCGCCGGTCAGCGGGATATTCTGGTTCAGTTGCAGGGCCAGCTCCGAGTTCAGAAATTCACGCGATTTGAATTCGTCGCGGTTTTCGTTGTAGTTGTACACTTTCTGCATCGACCGGTTAAAGTCGAACGGGGTGGCCTGCAGCGAAAGACGGGGAAGATTGTCGGCTTTAAAATAGCGGAATTCCCAGTAGCTGGCCAGGTACATGTTTTTGTTGCGGAAAGCATCGAGCGATTGCTGCGAGGCGATCCCGATCGCATCCTGCAGGGTGAGTGTTTTTTTCTCCTGACCGAATGTTTTCCCTGAAAACAGCGCCAGAAGCAGTATCAACAATGATCGTTTCATGATTCTCATACGAAAAGGTTATTGTCTTAATGATTCAACCGGATCTTGTTCCGAAGCGCGTTTGGCGGGCAGATACCCGAAGGTGATCCCAACCAGCACGGAAACGCCGAAAGCGATAAATATGGAAAAGACCGAGATGATGGTTTTAATGTCGAACATGGCCGTGATAATTTTGGAGAGGGCCACGCCCAGGATTATGCCGATGATGCCGCCGGAGACGCTGATCAGCGTGGATTCGGAGAGGAACTGCACGATGATGTCTTTGCGTGAGGCGCCAATGGCCTGGCGGGTGCCGATTTCGCGGATGCGTTCCATCACGCTGGCCAGCATGATATTCATGATTCCGATGCCGCCCACAATCAGCGAAATACTGGCAATCACGCCCAGCACAATGTTGAAAATGTTTTTGGTGCGCTGTTGTTGTTTGAGCAGCAATTCGGGAATGGTGACCTCAAAATCGTAAAGGTTGTTGTGGCGGCGCAGCAACAAGCGGCTGATGATTTCGGAAGTGGTGTTCAGGTTTTCGGTTTCGTTTACCTGCACAATAATTTTATCGAGCTGGTTGAGGTTCTCTTTCTGGCCTGCTCCGCCGCCGGAAGCCTGACGTTCCACTTCGTCGGCACGAACCAGCGAACGGTTTTTGAAACGCAGCAACATGGTTTTTACGGGGATAAAAATCTTGTTGTCGGTGCTGCTGATTCCCATTTCGTCGCTGGCCGAAGCGGTGAAATCGCGCCGTTCGACCACGCCGATCACCTGCAGCCAGATTTCGCCGCATTTGATATATTTTCCGACCGGGTCTTCCTGGTTGAAAAAGATATTTTTGATGTTGTCGCCGATGATACAAACCGGGTAGCCTTTTTCTTCCTGCCGCTGGTTAAACTGCTCGCCGGCCTGCAGCGAGATGTTAAACAGGCTGAAGTAGTTGTTGTTGGTCCCTTCCAGCACCACCGGTTTGCTCTTTCCGTTCAGGATGGCCGAGTAGTTGAACGAGATCACCGGACAAACCTTGTGGACACTCGGGATCACCTCGGCAATCGCTTCAGCATCCAGAAGCGTCAGCCCTTTGGAGAATTTTTTGGCCCGGGCCGAACTCTCCTCTTCATTGTTGCCTTTGCTGTTCTCCTGCGCACTGACCGAGGTGGAGGAGGGCGAAATGATGATGTTGTTCACCCCGACCATTTTGATCTGTTCGAGGATCTCCTGCTCGGCGCCGTTACCAATGGCCAGCATGCTGATCACGGCTGCCACACCGAAAATAATTCCCAGGGCCGTGAGGATCGATTTTATTTTGTTGGCAAAAATGGCTTCAATACCGATTATTACATCGTGCAGATATCTTTCGATCAATACTCTCATCATCAAAATCAGTTATTGGTACGGCCGGCTTGCGGTTGCGGTTCTGCCATCGTTTGGGCTGATGTTGGTCCGCCGTTGCCCGGCTGCTTGTTTTTGTTCTCTTCTTCCCGCTTTTTAATCTCCTCGTAGATTTCGAGTCCGGCCAGCGGAATGGCCTCTTCGTTGACAGGTTTTGACAGCAGAACTTCGTCTCCTTCGTTTAACCCTTTGTTGACGATGATGTAGTTTTCATTTTCATCACCTGCGTCGATCACCTGTTTGACGATTTTGTCCTTTTTCAGGAAGACATACCGAAGAGAATCATTTTGAAAGATGGCGTCGGTCGGGATATAGAGCACTTCGCGGAATGTTCCGGTCCGGATGGTGTTGCTGGTCGTCATGGCCGGCTTCAGGTCTGTATCGTACCCTTTGATCTTGATTTTCACCTCGAACACTTTGGCGTCGCTTTTGGGCATCGGCTGCCCGATGTTGGCCACTTCCATCACTTCGCCCTGCAGCTGTTTTTCGGGGAAAGCATCGATTCCGAGGGTCACCTGCTGTCCGGTTTTCAGCCGCGAAATATCAATTTCGTTGACGTAGGTAATGGAGATCATGTTGGAGAGGTCGGGGAGGGTGGCAATCACTGGCATCCAGCGGCTGACGGTGGAACCCACTTTGATTTTATCGCCAAAACGGTCTTTGGCATAGATCACCATTCCCGGTTTGGGCGCGTGGATATTGAGCGAGCGGTAGGCCTGCTCCAGCTCCTGGAGCCGGGTTTCGCGCTGGCGCATGTTCAGCACCCGCCGTTCAACACGGGTAGCCGCCTGTTTGGTTTTCAGCTCGTAACCCAGCTTTTCCTGTTCCAGGTTGCGTTTGGCTTTATCCAGGTCCATCTCGGCTTTGCGGATTACCGACGGCGATTCATAGAGCGACTCTTCGAGTACAATCTGCAGCTCTTCCACATTTTCCTGTGAGCTGATAATCTGGTCGCGGAGGTTACTCAGGTTGAGGTTCGAGTCCATCTTGGCATCTTCAAAATCGTTGATGGCCTGCTCCAGCTCTTCCCGGGCGATGTTGAGTACCTCTTCCACCGCCT
>JARKOX010000282.1 GCA_029975525.1 Prolixibacteraceae bacterium
TGCGGCATTGGCGTTTTTGAACTCTGCTGAATCGCCACCCGAGCTGACGGAGGAGATAAAAAAACATTTGTCGTGCTTCATAATTACGAAGGAGCATTTTAAGGAATATTGCATTAATACAGGTCAGCCGCTGCCGAAATTTTGGTTTCCACAAATCCCCCAAGGTGATGAGATTTTTCCAAGCGAACAGGCCGAGACAGGTGATGAAACTCTCTCCGACAAGCAGGTCGAGGCAAAGTTGAAAGGAGGGAGACCGAAAGGCCAGCTTGCCGAAGCTATTCAGTATGCTTATTTGAAATTCATGAATGAAGGTAACACCGAAATATTGAGGGCCGGCAAAATTTTGGAGTTTATGGCACGATTCAAAGAAATAGCTCAAGAAAAGAATCGGAATGTTGATGAATACATTGCAGAGCGCATTCAGGATGTAAAGTTGAAGTGTACAACCTGCACAATCACCACGAAGGAGCAAGTTCTAAAACCAGGCCTAAAGCGTGAAAGCCGCCAATACCACAAATATCACGTATCTAAAATTCTCACCGATTTAAGAAAAAAATATCCTCTCCTTTCATAAATTTTCCATTTCAGAACACGGGTTTCCGAATCCCGAAACTGGGGTTTCGGAATTACGGCTGTGGTTTACTGTGGACATCGCCAGACGAGGAGGTCCAATGAAACCGCAGAGTGATTTATCATCCCACTATTTCCCAGATCCTAACCGCCTGATTCGCCTCCAAGAAGTACTCAAAATTATTCCGGTATCGAGATCCTGCTGGTGGGCCTGGGTAGGTGCAGGCAAAGCCCCAACCCCCATCCGCCTCGGTAGGCGCTGCACCTGCTGGCGGTACGCAGATGTCGTGGCCCTTACCGCCAATCGGGGGGCCTAAAATGCCAAAAAAGACAGGCCCGACTGATCGAATCCTGACGAATCTGCGAAAGTTCCAACTCGCACAAACTAACCCCTATCTCAAGTTTGCTCTACCTAGCTATTTGCGTAGGGTTGCCGCGGCGGCGCTGTATACCTGCGCGCCGGATGAGCCCAAAAAATGAAGTGGTTCCGTCTTTACACTGCCGTGCTTCATGACTCAAAGGTGCAGCGGCTGCATCCGTCGACCTTCAAGCACTGGATCAATGTCCTCTGTATTGCAAATGGAAACCAGGAGCGAGGAATCCTCCCGCCTGTTGGAGACGTTGCTTTTACGCTCCGCCTCAAGCCTGCTGAGGCTGTCAAAGTTCTAGCTCGGTTGGAGCAGGCCGGGCTGCTCGATCGTGACGAAGGCGGTAGACTTTTCCCCCATAACTGGACCGAACGTCAACGCGACTCCGACGTGGTGTCAACGCGGGTGCAACGGTATCGCGAAAAAAAGAAACGTGAAATCAAAGAGGTAGGCGAAAATGTAACGTTACATCCCCGTTTCAGTAACGCCCTAGATTTAGAAGTAGATACAGACGACAAAAAACTTTTACCGGCGAAGAACCCGCCGGCCGGTTTTCGCCTTTTTTCTGATT
>JARKOX010000285.1 GCA_029975525.1 Prolixibacteraceae bacterium
AATTATCCGGTGATCGCCGTAATATGCACAAAACTGCATATCCCGGTGAACAAGCCTGTGGTTAAGGTGTTTAACAGTGGAAAAGTAAAAAGCATGAACTACCCCGAAAAAGTAACCATTGGCGATATCACTGTCCGCGACGGATTTCAGCACGAAGAAAAATTTATCCCCACCGAAGCCAAGCTGTGGGTAGCTGAACAGCTTATACTCAGCGGCTTTAAGCACATTGAACTCACCAACCTGGGCAATCCCAAAGGGATGCCGCAGTTCAGGGATGCCGATGCCCTGCTCAAAGGCATCCGCAAAAGCAAAGCGGTAGCCCATCTGATCGGCGGGGTAAGCATTACCGCGGTGACCATCCGCGAAAAGGCCATAGAGCGCGCCATTGAAGCCCGCAAGGAGGGCTGGGGACCCGACCGCATCCTGCTGATGGTTTCCACCAGCGAATCGCACCACAAAAAAAATTCGGGTCTTTCGCTGGATGAATACTGGAAAATGGCTGAGAAGTACATTCCCCTGGCGCACGATGCGGGCATCAGGGTAAACGGAACCGTCAGCACCATCTGGGGCTGCCCGATTGAAGGGCCTACAAAAATGGAGAAAGCCATTGATTTCACCAAACGCTGGCTCGATATAGGCGCAAATGATGTGGAGCACGCCGATCACGACGGCTCCGCTTCGCCCGACCGGGTGTACCGTTATTTTTCGATGTTGCTCGACAGCATTCCGAATCCCGAAAAACACATTGTACACCTCCACACCACCCGGGGCTGGGGCCTGGCCAATGTGCTGGCCGCTTTGCAGGCCGGCATGACCAATTATGAATCAACCCTCGGGGGGATAGGCGGACAGCCGGCCAACTTTGTGGACGGGGTGCCCGTGGCCGGAACCGGCTCATACTATTATAAAGATCCCGGCATTACCGGACTTGTTACAACAGAGGATATGGTGGTAATGATGGATGAGATGGGCATTCAAACCAACCTCGACATCGACCGCATCCTCGAAACGGGAGCCATGACGGAACGCATCGTTGGCCGCCGCCTGCGTTCGGAGTCCATCAAAAACGGCAGAATCCCCAAATCGCTGAGCGGAAAGGCCTGAGCACAACATCATGCCCTGCCACACAAGGTGACAGGGTGAAAATTTATTAAATCCGTTTATTCCGGTTCAGAATGGCAGGTCATCTTCCGGCTCCTGCACGGGCGGGGGTGCAGGTTGTGCAGCTGGCTGATTTTCCTGGTAAGAGGAAGAATCGTTCGACTGCCTTGATCCCAGCAGGTTCAGCGTATCCCCTTCTATTTCGGTTATGTAGCGCTTTTGTCCGTCTTTTTCGTAGGAGCGGTTCCGGATACGGCCCTCAATATAAACCTGTGACCCTTTCCTCAGGAATTTCTCTGCGATCTCGGCCAGTCCGCGCCAGAGGATAATGTTATGCCATTCCGTTTGCTCCATCTCCTGCCCTTCGCGGTTGCGGTAAGTTTCAGTGGTGGCCAGCGAAAATGATGCCTTCTTCACACCCTTGTCAAAATTCTGAATTTCAGGATCCCTGCCCAGATTACCAATCAGGATCGCCTTGTTGACACCTCTTGCCATATTGCTTTTTGTTTAGCCTGTTATAATGACAAATATACTGCATAACACCACGAAAAACAAACGGAATTTCTT
>JARKOX010000266.1 GCA_029975525.1 Prolixibacteraceae bacterium
GTTTTGGGCATCGTTGAGCGGGAACGTGGTGATCCGGGCCTGGTTGGCATGTCCGCTGATGTAACCTTCGGGAACGCGGAGGGCAACCCACACGGCTCCTTTTTCTCCTTCGCCCTTGCCGATCATCTCCATAATCCACACTTCATTGGGGTCGGCAATGGAAAACGATTCGCCCGAGCTGGCGTACCCATATTTTTCAACCAGCGAAGTCATCACACCAATTGCTTCGCGGGCTGTTTTGGCGCGTTGGAGCGTAACATAGATCAGGCTGCCATAATCCATGATGGCGCCCGGTTGTTTGGCTAACTCTTCGCGTCCGCCGAAAGTAGTTTCGCCAATGGCGAGCTGGTGTTCGTTCATGTTGCCCACCACGCTGTAGGTGTGCGGCACCTGTTCGATCCGGCCCATAAATTTACCGGTGTCCCACTCGTAGATGTCGAGCATGGTGCCGGCCGGCCAGTCGGCTGCCGGGCGATAGTAAAGTTCGCCATACAAAGTGTGCGAATCGGCCGAATAGGTGATCATGGTTGACCCGTCTTTTGTGGCGCCGCGGGTGATCAGAAAGTTGGTACAGCCATTTGAAACCGGGCTGTTCCCTAAAATCATAGCGCTTAAAAAAAGCAAAAGCCAAAGACCTTTTTTGTTCATCTTATTTTGTTTTTGATATTTCAGAAAGGCAAATATAAGTTTTTCAGTTTTTCCAAACAGAAGTTTTGTTAGTTATCGGAAAATAACCGTTTTGCAAAGGGGGCGCCGGAGCGAAAAGAATGGGCCGCCGCCGGCCCAATCGCCAGGTTGGTCTGTAACGGGTGGTTCAGAAACAACTTTTGATTTTCTGCAGGGTGCTTTCGATGTCGTTGTCCAGTCCGACCGAAAAGCGGACCAGTCCGTCGGAGAGGCCCATTTCGTATTGTATTTCTGCCGGGATCTCCGACGAGGTGCTGTGGCCCGAGCAGCTGAAAAGGGTTTTAAAATAGCCGAGGCTCACGGCCAGATAGCCCACGCCGGCCTCCTGCATCTTTTGCATCATCTGGTTGGCCCGTTTTTCGGTTTCGAAGTCGATTGCGATCATGCCGCCAAATCCGAAGCCGGGATTCATCAGTTGCCGGTGCAACTGGTGCTGCGGGTGCGACGGAAGCCCCGGATAGGTGATCTTCAGTCCGTCTTTTTCCAGTTCCGAAGCCAGGAAGAGCGCGTTTTCGCTGTGTTTTTTCATGCGCAGGTGCAGGGTGTGCAGGTTTTTCAGGATGCCGGCCGAACGAAAAGTGTCGAGTACCGGTCCCAACAGCATGGCCGTCCCATCGTTGACATTCGACAGGCGGTTGATAAAATCGCGACTTCCGCAAATCGAACCGGCCAAACAGTCGTTTTTTCCGTTAATGAACTTGGTCATGCTGTACACCGTGATGTCGGCGCCCAGCCTGGCCGGCGAAAAGATCATGGGGGTGAAGGTGTTGTCAACCATCAGCCTGACGTTGTGGCGACGGGCGATTTCGGCCAGTTTGGGAATGTTGGAAACCTGTAGCAGCGGGTTGGTGACACTTTCGGTGTAAATCACGCGGGTGTTGGGCCTGATGGCTGCCTCCACACTGGCCAGGTTGGTTATGTTGACAAACGAAACTTCAATTCCGTAGCGGGGGAGCCAGTTTTTCAGAAAGGCATAGGTGCCGCCGTAGGTGGTAACACTGGTTACAATGTGGTCGCCCGACTGGCACAGCTGCAGCAGGGCGCAGGTAATGGCCGCCATCCCCGACGAGGTGATCCAGGCCGACTCGGTATCTTCCATCGCAGCCAGCGCTTCTGCCAGGTATTTGTTACTGGGATTCCAGTGGCGCGAGTAGAGAAAACAACCTTCCAGGTGTCCCAAAAAGGTCTCGGTCATGTCTTCGGCATGAAGAAAAGTGTAGGTGGAGGAGTCGGTGACCGACGGGTTAACCCCGCCAAATTCGCCAAACTGCTTTAACTCCTGGATGCGTGTTGCCGGATCAAATTTCATAGCATTGTTTTTTTAAGTTTTACCGAAAATTATCTGTTTCCGGTTGAGCCAGCTATGACTTTTCTCTGGAAAAACGGGCAGGGCAGCGATTGCTGAAAAAGAAAAATCCGGGAATTTCTACGGAAGAAAAATGGCGCCGCCGGAGGAGTCGCGCCGGGCGCCGGTTACCGAAGCCAAACAGTTGATTTCGTTTCGCAGCCGCAAAACGCCCAGAAAGGCAAAAATCAGCGCCTCCTTGAAGGAGATCAGCTCCTCGCCGGGGAGGATCATCCGGGCGCCCGAGAGTTGCTGCATACGATGGAGGAGGAAATGGTTGAATGCGCCGCCGCCGGTAACCAGCACCTCGGTGCCGGCCGGGAAAAAGCGTGCCATCTGCCGGGCGGCATGTTCGTAAAAGGTCCGGAGGTGATTGGGAGTGGTGTCGGGATATTTCAGAAAGAGGGGCATGATGTTTTTTTCCACCCATTCGCGTCCCAGCGAGCGGGGGAGTGGTTGACGGTAAAAAGGAAGCTGCTCCAGCTCTTCCAGCAGCTTGGAGTGGATTTGTCCCGATTTTCCGAGGTTCCCGCCTGCATCGTATGGTGATCCGGCTTGCCGGGCGAGGTGGTTCAGCACGATGTTGACCGGACAGATGTCGCCGGCTCTTCTCTGCCCGTTCTCTTCGAACGACAGGTTGGAGAAGCCGCCCAGGTTGAGGCAGAAGCGGTAGTGGCCAAAGAGCAGCCGGTCGCCAGCCGGGACAAGGGGAGCGCCCTGTCCGCCGAGCGCCACATCGGCCATGCGGAAGTCGGCAACCACCGGCAGACCGGTTTCGGCAGCAATGGCAGCGCCGTTGCCGATTTGAAGCGTAAGCGATTTGTCGGGCTGGTGAAACACGGTGTGTCCGTGCGATGCCACCAGTTCTGCCGGAAAACCACTCTTTTTAAGAAAATTTCGTACGGCAGCGCCGGTGAATTGCCCAAACCGGTTGCTCAGCAGGGCGAGCTCCAGTCCGGATAGTTGCGGGGCCGCCGCCAGTTGTTGCTGCCAGGCGGCGTCATATTCCAGCGTTTCGGCTGCCACCAGCTCAAAGCTCCAGCCATGGCCGGTGTGCCGGAAGCGGACTGCCGCCAAGTCCAGCCCATCGAGCGAAGTACCCGACATGACGCCCACGGCAGCGTATTCTGTCTTATTTCCAGAAAGTGGCTTCATAAACCGATTGGTTGTTGCATTGGTCGGTTACGGTGAGTTCCAGCGTATGACGTTTTTTGAGCTCCAGCCGTTGAGGGTCAATCTGGTAGGTGAGCAGGCTGTATTTGGCGTCGTATTCAAAGAGCGCCCATTGGCCGTCTATTTTGCCGACGTAACTTTTGATGCCGGAAAGGTCATCTGAAATGCGGAAACGGATTTGCGACGACTCGGTCAGCGCATTGCGTTCCCGGATGCTCAGCGGCGTAATCCGCGGGGCAATGGTGTCGACGGTTACGGCAAAAGTTCCCAGCGTCCTGATATCGGTCGTTACCCAACCGTCTGCATAGCTGCCGCCCTGCGAAATTTTACTGTTGGTGGCCGGTTCGGTTTTTACGATGATCGCTTTGTTTTGCAGCCGTTCGGGCAGATCTTCGGCTTTGATCCGCAGTTTCAGGGCGGTATGGATGGGGACTTTGTCGTCGTGCAGGCAATGTTTCCGGGAGTAGAAGCCGGCTGTTTTATCCAGGGAGGCGTAGTTAAATGTAAAATCTTCGTAGAACGCGCCGTCGGGGCAGTCGAGTTCCACCTGGTCGTTTTTCAGCGAGTTGTCCTCGTCGTAACGGAAAACAAGGTTGCCGGGCGATTTTTTCTCCGGCAGGGGCAGTGGGTTCCCTTTGATCCGGAACTGAACGCGGGTGTGGTTTCCGTGGAAGTCGGCAACGGTAATTTCCACCTCGTGGGTTTCCTGGTCGTCAATGGTAAGAATGCCCCGGTTGCGCCCCGATTCGTAGATGTCGAGTTTGTTGCCCCGGTCGCGCCACAGCTTCTGAAAACGGTTTTGGGAGGCCACAAATCCTTCGTAATCGATGTGGCTGTTGAGGTAGCGGGTTTTGGAAAACGGCACCCGGTCGAGCTGGTAGGAGAAGACCTCTTTGCCGTCGACGGTGAGCTGGGCCGAATAGATTCCGCACTGGTTGTGACTTTCATCAAAAAAATCGTTGGAGAGGATGGCAAAGCCCACTTGTCCGTGTACCGGAATAACAGGGTTTCCGGCCAGGTGTAATTTACCGTGCGCAGCAACCGTTTGGTAGCGCTTCTTTTTAACCGAACCGGCCACGTGCGACTGATCGCCGAGCGGATAGAGCTGAACCGCGTAAACGCGCGGCGGGGTCTGGTCTTTAATATTGAACAGGTTGTATTTTAGCGGATTAATTGCGTCCTGGGTGCGGGTGTCGCGGATTTCAAAATGGAGATGCGGCCCGGCCGAACTTCCCGAATTGCCACCCTGGGCGATCATCTCTCCCTTTTCTACCGGAAATTTTCCGGCGGGCAACTCCCAGTCAATGGCAAAGCTCTCCTTTTCGTACTGCAGCGACCTGATGTACGTTTCAATGTCCTTCCGGAATTTCAGCAGGTGGGCATACACCGAAGTGGTGCCATTCAGGTGGGTGATGTAAAGGGCGTTGCCGAATCCTGCCGGCGCAATGCTGATCCGGGAGATGTACCCGGCAGCGGTTGCATGAATCGGAACTCCCACCCGCCCTTCAGTTTTTATGTCAATTCCCATGTGAAAGTGGTTCCCACGCAGCTCTCCGAAATTTCCACTCAGCAACACCGGGATTTTAACCGGTTCGGTATAGAATTTTTCCTGGGCGTTCAGTAAAAAAACAGTGGCAATTGCCCAAACTGTTAACATGATCTTCTTCATCGATCTCTCTCTAACTTGATTTTTTTAAGCACACAAATATAAAAGAGGAAACCGGATTATTTTTTGAAATAACAATCCCTCTACGTTTTCCGTTTGCCAAAAGTATTAACTTTGTGATTGAATTGCAGCAAAAATGACCGAAGAAGACCGTTTAGTCATCAGAGAACTGAAAGATCGGATTCAACAGTTGTTCAACGCGTATGAACAGCTGGAACAGGAAAAAGAAGAGCTGGCCCGCCAAACCGGTTCTTTGCAAAAACAGATCGAAGTTCTTGAAAATGAACAGGCAGTCCTCGTCGGGAAATATGAAAATCTGAAACTGGCCAAAATATTTGAAGCCGGTTATAACGATAACCAGGCAGCCAGACAAAAGATTAACAAATTATTGCGGGAAATCGATAAATGTATGGCATTGCTTAACGAGTAATGACAGTTGATGAAAGATAAACTTTCGATAAATATAAAGATTGACAACCGAAGTTATCCGTTGATAATTAATCGGGAGGATGAGGAGAGATACCGGAACGCTGCAAAGATGCTGAACGAAGTTGTGTTCACTTTCAGGAGGGACTTCCCGGACAAGGACCCTCAGGATATCCTGGCCATGGCAGCGTTTCAGTTTGTTTACAATACCCTTCAGATGAAGGAAAAAGCCGATATTTCTCCGGTCATCAATGATTTGAAAAATTTAAGAGACGATATTGCTGATTTTTTGCACGAAAAAGCAGTAAAACGTTCCTAAACAAGAAACAAAATTATCGAACCCGCTGTTTTTACCGGCACGTAGCCCCGTGAAGGTAAAAATTGCGGGTTTTATTTTAATAACGAATAAAATTAATAATACATGGTAGAGATTATAATAGGCTTGATTGCCGGCTTTTTGGGAGGAGGTACTTTATCCTACTTTATCTGGGATAAAGCCCTCAAATCCAAAAAAGCAAGGATCATTAGCGAAGCCGATGCAGCAGGAGAAGTGCTGAAAAAAGACAAAATGCTGCAGGCCAAAGAGAGGTTCCTGCAACTGAAATCGGAACACGAAAAGTACATCAACGAGAAAAATTCCAAGATTACAGCGCTGGAAAACAAAATGAAACAGCGCGAGACGCTCTTTCTCCAACAAAAAAATGAACACCAGCGGGTGGTAAAGGATTTTGAGACCGAAAAACGGAATGTGGAGGTCATTCGCGAAAACCTCAACGCCCAGCTGGAAGTGATTGAACAAAAAAACGAAGAGCTCGACCGTTTGCACAAATTGCAGGTTGAGAAGCTTGAACTGATCTCGGGCATGTCGGGCGAAGAGGCCAAAGCCCAGCTGGTTGAGTCGATGAAGGAAGAGGCCCGCTCGGAAGCCATGTCGTTTATCAACGAAATTATGGAAGAGGCCAAACAAACCGCCAGCAAGGAGGCCAAAAAAGTGGTTGTCAAAACCATTCAGCGGGTGGCTACCGAAACGGCTATCGAAAATGCGGTAACCACCTTCCACATTGACAGCGATGAAATCAAAGGACGTATTATCGGTCGCGAAGGCCGCAACATCCGGGCGCTCGAAGCGGCAACCGGCGTTGAAATAATTGTGGACGACACACCCGAAGCGATCGTCCTTTCTGCTTTCGACCCGGTTCGTCGTGAGGTAGCCCGCCTGGCACTGCACCAGCTGGTAACCGACGGACGAATCCACCCGGCCCGCATCGAAGAGGTGGTGCAGAAGGTACAGAAACAGGTGGAGGAAGAGGTGATCGAAACCGGAAAACGGACCACCATCGACCTGGGGATTCACGGCTTGCATCCCGAACTGATCCGGTTAATCGGAAAAATGAAATACCGCTCGTCATACGGGCAAAACCTGCTGCAACACTCACGCGAGGTGGCCAACCTCTGCGCCATTATGGCTGCCGAGTTGGGACTGAATCCCAAAAAAGCCAAACGGGCCGGATTACTGCACGACATCGGAAAAGTGCCGGATGACGAACCGGAATTACCACACGCCGTGCTGGGAATGAAGCTGGCCGAAAAATTCAAGGAGAAACCCGATATCTGCAATGCCATCGGATCGCACCACGACGAGGTGGAGATGCAGACTTTGCTGGCTCCCATCGTACAGGTTTGTGACGCCATCTCCGGCGCCCGTCCCGGCGCCCGCCGCGAAGTGGTCGAATCTTACATCAAACGTTTGAAAGGTCTCGAAGACCTGGCGCTTTCCTACCCGGGGGTGATGAAAACCTATGCCATCCAGGCCGGACGTGAGCTGCGCGTGATTGTAGGCTCTGAAAAAATCAACGACCAGGAGTCGGAACAGCTCTCCTACGATATTGCCAAACGGATCCAGGACGAAATGACCTATCCCGGACAGATAAAAATTACCGTTATCCGCGAAACCCGGGCGGTAAGTTATGCCAAGTAGATACTGAAAATCAGATAGCAGGAAGCCGTCTCCGGAAAACCGGGGGCGGCTTTTCTCTTTTCAGAAAGGGGAAAAATTGTTTTTTGAGGTGAGATTTTCCGACCTCTCCCCGGCTGTCCCGTGTAACTAAAATTCGCCGGCGACCCCTATTTTTTATAACACACTGGCCACTTTTTTGTAGTTTTGGGGTTCTTTTCCTCTGATCAATCGTGATGCAGCAGTTAAAGAACCGACTTCCAAAACTTTAAACCGGATGGAGCAGGAGCA
>JARKOX010000298.1 GCA_029975525.1 Prolixibacteraceae bacterium
AACTCCAATTTTTCAGTGGCCCGCATCTCCCGGAACCTCGGCGAACAGTCGTCGGTGGGAATGATCGGGACTTACGGAAATGCCCTTGACGGGCGGAAAAACCTGGTTGCCGGGATGGATGTTAAGCTGGCTACATCGAAATTTAACGGCAACAAAAACATTGCCCTGGTACTCTTTGGACTGAAATCGTCGACCGACAGTGTGCGTTCGGAGGATGTTTCGTGGGGGGCGCAGTTCAGCTATCCCAATGATTTTTTGAATATCAGGGCGGGGCATCACCAGATTGGAAAAAACTTTATTGCCGGAATGGGATTTGTTCCCCGCACCAATATCCGTGAGTCGTATGCCGAACTGATGATTGGTCCGCGCCCCGACCGGTGGGGCATTATGCAGGTTCTGTGTGGAGGTGCGGTAGATTATATCACCAATTTTGAAAATATCACCGAAACGCGGGAGATGAGTCTGACTCCCCTGAAAATTCGCTTCAAGTCGGGAGAAGAGGCTGGTTTTGTGTTGCACCGGCAGTATGAATTTCTGGAAAGGGATTTCAGAATTTTCGGCAGTTATGTGATTCCCGGCGGAGCCTATGATTGGTGGCGCCAGACGGTATCCCTGAAAACCAAAGGCAGCCGCAACGTTTGGGGCGACGGGAATTATGGCTGGGGAAATTTTTTCAACGGCTCCCGTAATGATCTTACCCTGGCGGCCAACTGGAAGGTCGCTGTCCCGCTGTTCCTGGGCGGAAAGTTCCAGCGAAATCACGTTAAACTGCCGGAAGGCGATTTTACAGCACAAATTTACCAGCTGAACGTCAACTTCCTGTTTAGCCCGTCTTTAACGCTCAATAACTATTTTCAGTATGACAACGACTCGAAAATGATTGGCTGGCAATCCCGTTTTCAATGGATTTTGAAACCCGGGAACGAAATTATCCTGGCCTGGACTTCGGGATTCCGGAAACCCGAAAACCGTTATCTGTTGGAAGAGAGTGCGGCCCGGTTTAAGGTAAAATATAACATCCGCTTCTGATTTTTTTGAAGTTTGAAAAACCATCTTTTCCCTGTTTTGTTATTTTTATCCCGCTTTTTTTGACAAAATATGCTGGAAAAGATTAAACAGGTAGAACAGATTTTCAAAAGAGTAGAAAAGAAAGTCACCACTCTTCAAAAAGGTACCGGTTTGACCTGCCAGACGGGGTGTAACCTGTGTTGCCTGAAACCCGATTTGGAAGCCAATGTCCTGGAGTTTTTGCCGCTGGCTTATTATCTGGTTCAAACCAACCAGTATGAAGCAGCCCTCGAAAAAATTGAAAGCGGACAAACATTGTGCATCAATCTGAAAACATTACGGTTGAGTGAAACGGAAAACGGATGCAGTAACTATGCGTATCGCGGGTTGATATGCCGTTTATTCGGTTCATCGGCTGTAAAAGACAAGAATAATCAGCTTCAGCCTTATCTCTGCAAAATTCAGAAAGAGGTTTATGCCGAAAAATTATCGGGCATAACTGCTGAGATCAACCGTAAACCGATCGCTCCTGTTGTGAGTGACTATTATTATGAGCTGCAGGCGATCGATCCCTATTTGGCCAATGATTATAATCCGATTAACCAGAGTATTCTGAAAGCGATCAGCCTGGTGGCTTACTGGTACAGTAATCGTCCGAAACGTAAGCGGTCGATTCCGCAGGCCGGTTAGTGAGGTTAATGATATTTTTGACTAGTCCTAAAAAAGCGTTACAGGATTAGACAAAAATAATTTATTTGATGAAGGATGCAACCCGATCGGGTTGCATCCTTTCTTTTTATAGGTTTTAATTTTTATTTGCCGTTGCTTATGCATCTGGTTTGGTGTAAGCATTCCACATGAGAGATGTGGCCGGATGGCATTGTACTTT
>JARKOX010000301.1 GCA_029975525.1 Prolixibacteraceae bacterium
CTACCATCCCTACACCCTGGAAAAGGTATTCACGGCGCGCAGTCCGGAGGCCAAACTCAACCAGCGGCAATTCTTTTTCTGGTACAAACGCGAATACCGCCAGGCCATTCTCCGGGAGCTGAAAAACCTGGGGCGCAACGATCTGGTCAAAAAACTTTTTCAGTAAATCTTCAAAACATCCATTTATCATGAACAAAAACCTGAGAATCACCCTCCTTCTGTTTTTTTCGCTACTCATGGCCGGTTGTGCCGAATTGCAGCAAGTGGTGCGCACCCTCGAAACGGAAGCTCCGCTGACCCAAACCGAAATTATCGCGGGGCTGAAAGAGGCGCTGTCGGTAGGAACCGACTCGGCCGTGGCACGACTGGCCAAAACCGACGGCTACTTTCGCGATGCTGCCGTCAAAATCCTGCTGCCACCCGAAGCCGACATGGTGGTTAAAAATCTGTCGCGCCTGCCGGGAGGCGACAAACTGGTCGACGATGTTATTCTGCGCATCAACCGGGCCGCCGAAGATGCTGCCCGCGAAGCTGCGCCGGTATTCCTGACGGCCATCCGCAGCATGACCATCACCGATGCGCTGCAGATCCTCAAAGGCGAAGACAACGCGGCCACCCAGTATCTGCGGAAAACCACCTACAACCAGCTCGTTGAATTGTACCGCCCGAAAATCAAAACTTCAACCGATAAAAAAATTGTAGCCGGAATCTCCACGGCTGACAGCTGGAACAAACTCACCGGCGAATGGAACAAACTGGCCTCCTCGGCAGTGGGAAAACTGGCCGGGTTCGAACCGGTCAACCTTTCGCTCGAGGAGTATTTAACCACCAAAGCGCTCGACGGTCTTTTCCTGAAAATTGAAGACCGGGAGCGAGAAATCCGCCGCGATCCGGCAGCGCGGGTCACCACGTTGCTGCGCCGGGTTTTCGGCAACCGCTGACATTCTGCAAAAAGCCTGAATTTTCCTGGCCTTTTATGCAGCAAAATCGATTCTGAATTGTTAAATTTCAAAAGTACAAACCCGGGGCAAAACGCTCCGGGCAAAAGAAAAACCAGTTGTTGAACCTTTAAAAACTGATGTCATGCGGTTAGAATTTGTCAGGATTGAGGAAGCCAATGATTTGATCAATCAACTAATTGAACATCACCCGCATCCGATTTTCGTCACGGATCACCTGTTCAAGATCAACTACTTCAACAAGGCTTTTCAGAAGCTGACCCAGCGGGAAAAGTACGAAATCTTAGGAAAAGAATTCTGTGAAACGTTGGCCTGTACACAACGCGGAAATTTGGTTACCGACGACCTGAAATTCTGCAAACACTGCCAGATGCGCGAGCTGCTGGCCGGTTCCCTGTCGGAACTGGAGCTGATCCGCGACTTTCAGATTAACAACGAAACGGTAACCAAACACTTTTTTATCACTTCGCACAAAGTGGTGATGAGAGGTGAAAAGTACCGGCTGGTGGTCATCGACGACCGGACGCAGGCCCCCGGCCTATTTCCCGGCAAATAAACGCCCCTGCCAGGTGTTGCGCTCGGCCAGCCGTTTTTCAACTTTGGCTGCAAACTCGAAATTTTTCAGGTCCCACCGCGGAGCAATCAGCAGCTCCGGCGGCGACTGGCTGACAAATCGTTCGACAACAATGGCGGGGTTGAGCAACTCCAGGTAATCAACAACCAGGTCCACATACTCCTCCACGGAAAACAGCCTGAACGCTTCGGGATGGCGGGCATATTGGTACGCCAAAACCGTTCCCCGGTGAATCTGCAGCTGGTGTAACTTCAGGTTCCCGACCGGCAGCTGCGAAATCACCCGTGCCTGCTCCAGAAAATCGTGGCGCTCTTCTCCCGGCAGCCCCAGGATCAGGTGGGCACAGCTGTTGATCTTTCGGGCGGCCGTCTCTTCGAGCGCCTGCACCGATTCGGCAAAGGTGTGCCCCCGGTTGATCCGCTCCAGCGTCCGGTCCAGGTGCGACTCAATGCCAAACTCCACCATCACGTAAGTTTTCCGGGAGAGTTC
>JARKOX010000015.1 GCA_029975525.1 Prolixibacteraceae bacterium
CAAAACCGACGATCCCTATTCCGTTGAGCTGGAACGGGCCATCGAACTGATCGAAGCCAAACGGGAAAAAGAACGCAACGCCGTCATCAAAACCTTCGCCGAAGACGCCGACCTGCGCGTGCTGAACGGCCGCTGGGGACCTTACATCGCCTACAAAAAGAGCAATTTCAGAATACCAAAAGGCACCCAGCCCGAAACCCTGACCTATGAAGCATGCCTGAAGCTGATAGAAGAGGGCGGCAAAACACAGAAAAGGCAGAAGAAGTAACGGTAATTTGCGAACAGTTCGGTATTTTTGGATAAAAAAGGTAGATGGACCTCCTTCATTATTTTGAACCGGTTGATTTTGAACTCTTCCAGACAGAGAAGAAGTTCACCAAACAAAATTTAGGATATTATATTGAGAAACTGACTCTGCAGACGGCACCCGGACAAACCGGTAAAGCGCAGGTAGCGCTGGCCGGTATTCCCGACGACCGGAAAACCCCCAATAAAGGGAGGTCCCTGGCCCCTGCCGAGATCCGGAAATACCTTTACCGGCTCAGTAACTTCGACGCCGACCTGAAGATTATCGATCTGGGTAACCTGAAACCGGGAAAAGGCGAAAACGACCTCTATTTCGCCCTGCGCGACGTGGTCGATTACCTCCGCGAAGCCGGTGTGGTCACCATTTTTTTGGGAGGTGGCCAGGATCTCAGTGTCGGGATTGCCCGCGCCTTTCAGGGAAAAGATGACTTTACGCTGTCGGTGATCGACACCCGTGTCGACACCAAAACCTCCCGCGAGGTTTCTGACGCCACCAACTTCATTTCACGCATCCTGCGCGAAAATCCGCAGCTCTTCCACCTGCAGTTTATTGTCATTCAGAGCCACGTGGTTCCCCCTTCGGTTTTAAACTACCTGAAAGAACAAACTTTCGACGCTCTCCACCTGGGGCAGCTACGCGATCAGTTTGCCGCCGTTGAGCCGGCGCTGCGAAACACCGATTTCCTCAGTTTCGACCTGGCAGCCATTAAACAGTCGGACGCCGCGGGGCATTTCGATCCGTCGCCCAACGGCCTCTACAGCGAAGAAGCCTGCCGGCTGGCCCGCTATGCCGGATTGAGCAACCGGCTGTCGGTGTTTGGATTGTTTGAGGTGAACCCTGTTTTCGACAAAAGCGGACTCACCGCCAACCTGGCCGCACAAATTGTCTGGTATTTTCTGGAAGCCGTTATCCACCGCCGGACCGAGGACCCCAAAACCGATAAGGCCCCTTTTTCCATGTACTATGTCGAAATGGAGGAGATGGGCGAACCCATGGTATTTTACTACCATCCGGCGACCAACCGCTGGTGGCTTGAAATTCACTGTGGCGAAGGTATCAGCTGGACAGTCGCCTGCCACGAAAACGACTACAAACAGGCCTGCCAGCAGGAGATCCCCGACACTTGGTGGAAATATGCCCGAAAAACTGACCGGTTATCAAAATAATAAAAAATTATATCCGTTCTTTGCTTAGCCGACACCGGCACACGTTAAAACCCTATTTTTTATTTCTTTTGTGACTAACGAAGAAATAAGAAAAAGGATGGTTGGGAACAGAATATGAAAAAGTATTTTTCTTTTTTATTTTTTATCTTATTTATAGTTAATTTAGCGGCTTTCGGGCAGCAGGACCCACAGCTTACCCATAACATGTTTTACAAACTGGGGGTAAACGCGGGTTATGCCGGAAG
>JARKOX010000026.1 GCA_029975525.1 Prolixibacteraceae bacterium
TTACACTACCGACTATTTTACCAATTACGCCCTCGGGTGGCTGGACGAGTATAAAAACGAGCAAAAGCCCTTTTTTCTCTATTTGGCTTACAACGCCCCGCACGATCCGTTGATGGCCTGGCCGGCCGATATCGAAAAATACAAAGGACGATACGATGCCGGTTACGAAACCATCCGGCAGCAGCGGTTCGAAAAACAGCGTCAGATTGGAGTGATTGGTGAAAACTGTCGGCTTTCGGAGCCTACCCATGTACCGTGGGAAAGCCTGAGTGAAGATCAGCAACGGGAAGAAGCCCGTAAAATGGAGGTTTATGCGGCCATGATCGACCGGCTGGACCAGAACATCGGCCGTATCCTGGAGAAGCTTCAGGAAACCGGGAAAGACCAGAACACGCTGATCCTGTTTGTGTCGGACAATGGCGCGTCGGCCGAAATGGTCGACCTGAAAAATGACGATGACAGCGCTCCGGTTGGGTCCATGACCCGGTGGGTGTCGCTCGGCAAAGAGTGGGCAAATGTGGGCAACACACCCTTCCGGTTTTATAAAAATTACAGCTACCAGGGCGGCATCAACACGCCGTGTATCGCCTGGTGGCCTTCGGTGATAACGCCCGGCAGCTTCAGCAATTATCCCGGTCACTTTGTCGATTTTATGGCCACTTTTGTTGAGTTGTCCGGCGCCCAATATCCCACGCAGTTCCGTGGTCAGACGATTGTGCCCTGCCGGGGCGAGAGTTTGGTTCCCGCTTTTAAAGGAGAAAAGACGAGCCGGGATCATCCGCTTTTTTGGGAGTGGAAACAGGGGAAAGCCGTCCGGAAAGGGGAGTGGAAAATTGTCCGGCATGGCGAAAATATTCCCTGGAGCCTTTACAACCTGCAGGAGGATCCTGCCGAAATAGATGACCGCGCCACGGAAAAGCCGGAAATCGTTTCGGAACTCAACCAGTTGTTCATCCAGTGGAAAGCAGGCTGGTCACGCTGAGCATAAAAAGAGGGCATTCCCCGGAAATTTGAACTTCCGTGGTGACTGATTTTAGGTATATTTACCAAAACCATAATTCAAACCTGAACCATGAAAAATTGGATGATTCTGTTTGGCGCCTGTCTGCTGTTGGTACAGACGGGTTACTCCCAAAACAAAAAGCCGTTGCTGGTCGCATCGTACAATATCCGTTACGACAACCCCAACGACGGCGTTAACTCCTGGAGCAACCGCAAAGAAGAGGTGAAAGCGCTGATTTCCTTTTATGATTTTGACATTTTTGGCACGCAGGAAGGGTTGATCGGACAGCTGCAAGACATCGCCGGACTGGAACAGTACGCCTTTACCGGGAATGGGCGCGACGATGGCCAGCAGGCGGGCGAACATTCGGCCATTTTTTATAAAAAAGCGCGCTTTAAACTGCTCGGCGCCGGCAACTTCTGGCTGAGCGAAACGCCCGATGTCCCTTCGATGGGCTGGGATGCCGTCTGTTGTAAACGGATCTGTTCGTGGGGGAAATTTGAGGACCTCTCCTCCGGAAAGAAATTCTATTTTTTCAGTGTCCATTTCGACCACCAGGGCGTGGAAGCCCGCAAGCAGTCGGGAAAGTTGATGGTCCGGAAAATTACGGAGATCGCCAAAGGATTGCCGGTGATTTGTGTGGGCGATTTTAACTCCACCCCCGAAACCGAGCAGATTGCGGCCATGCAAACGATTTTGAATGATGCCTGTAAAGTTTCTGAACAGCCGCCTTATGGTCCGGTGGGGACTACCAACAGCTTTAAATTCGATGCGCCCATGAAAAACCGGATCGATTATATCTTTGTAAGTAAGCAGATAACCGTGCAAAAATATGGCGTTCTGACCGATTCATACGATCGGAAATACCCGTCGGACCACCAGCCGGTTGTCGCCAAAATGGTCATTCACTAAAAAATATTTTCGTCATGATAAAACTTCCGGCTTTACTGTTTCTCCTGCTGTTGCTGGCCGGAGAAGCTTTTCCACAAAAACTTCCCGTACCTGTTGTGACAGATCAGCTGGCGCCCGCCGCTGCGGTTCAGCTCAAAGGTTTTGTGGGCGGGAAACTGGATGCCTCCTGGCAAAACCGCATCCTCGCCCAGGATGTTGACCGCCTGGTTGCACCGTTTGGCAACCGGACCGAAACCAGCTGCTGGCAAAGCGAATTCTGGGGAAAGTGGTTTACTTCGGCGGCGCTGGCCTACCAGTACAAACCTGACCCCCGGCTCAGGAAAATGCTTGACCAGGCGGTTGACGGACTGATCGCCACCCAAACCCCCGATGGCTATATCGGGAATTATGCCGGCGACAAACATCTGGCCAGCTGGGATATCTGGGGACGTAAATATTCCATGCTCGGCCTCATCGCCTACTACGACCTCACCAGGGAAAAGCCGGCGCTGGAAGCTGCCCGCAAGGTAGCCGACCACCTGATTGGAGAGCTGAACGACCGCAACCTGCTGATTGTAAAGATGGGAAACCATCGCGGAATGGCTGCTTCATCGGTGCTCGAACCTCTCTGCCAGCTCTATTCTCGCACCGGCGACAAAAAATACCTCGATTTTGCGGAAGAAATCGTCCGTCAGTGGGAAACTCCCGATGGTCCGCAACTGATTTCGAAAGCCACGGTGGATGTTTCCAAACGTTTTCCAAAACCTCAGGGAAGCTGGTACGGATGGGAGCAGGGGCAGAAAGCTTATGAAATGATGTCGTGCTACGAGGGGCTGCTGGAGTTGTACCGGCTCACCGGGAAAGCGGAATACCGCGAGGCTGTCGAAAAAACCTGGGAGAATATTCTGGCTACGGAAATTAATATTGCCGGCTCCGGCTCGGCGATGGAAGCCTGGTTTGGCGGCCGCAAATACCAGGCGCTGCCCGTTTCGCATTACCAGGAGACGTGTGTGACGGCTACCTGGATAAAACTGAGCCAGCAGCTGCTTCGCCTGACCGGCGAGGTTAAATATGCCGATGCCATTGAGCAGGCTTATTACAATGCGTTGTTGGGATCGATGAAACCCGACGGCTCCGACTGGGCCAAATACACCCCGCTTGCCGGGCAACGCCTCGAAGGAACCGAACAGTGCGGAATGGGCCTCAACTGCTGTGTGGCAAGCGGTCCGCGCGGACTTTTTACCCTGCCGCTGACAACCATCATGAAAACCCGCGACGGGATCCAGGTCAACTTTTTTGTGGACGGCGTTTATTCCCTGCATACTTCCGGAAAGCAGAAGCTGGACGTAATCCAGGAAACCGACTACCCGGTGTCGGGAAAGATCCGGCTGAAGGTGCAGTTGCCCAAACCCGAAAATATGTCGGTGGGGGTGCGGATTCCCCACTGGAGCGAACAGTCGGCGGTACTTGTGAACGGCCAGCCGCAGGAGGGAGTTGTCGCCGGAACGCTGTTTAACATCCGGAGAGAGTGGAAAACCGGCGATGTTATTGAACTGGCCCTCGATATGCGCGGAAAACTGGTAAGGCAGGGCGAACGGCCGCACTACCTGGCTGTTGTGCGGGGACCGGTGGTGTTGTCCCGCGATACCCGACTGCCTGGTCCGGCTATCGAAGCGATTCTGAAACCGGTAGCCAGCCGCGAAGGAATCGTAAACCTGGAGCCGGTCGCAACCGCCGGTCCCGAAATATGGATGGCCTTTGAAGCCGCTTTTATTCCCGAATCGTATGCCGAAGGCGGAAGTCAACCGGTTAAAGTTACGTTGTGCGATTATGCTTCGGCCGGAAATGCTCTGGAAGAACATCCTTTCTTCAGGGTTTGGCTTCCACAACTGTTGAATCCGCAGGAGTTGCACAACGATTAAATCCTCTCCGGAAATCAGCCGGTGTGATCAATCCGGGCCGCTGGTCCGGAAGATAACCCGTTTCTGCAAACCGGAGCCAGCAGTGGGCAGGTTCCGGAAATCGTTCAGCCTGGGTTGCGGAGTTTGGTGACCTCTCCGACGAACGCCCGGACACGGCTCTCCTCCACCGGGTTGTGCCATTTTCCTTCGGCCTTCAGCGATGAGCCAACGATAAAGGCATCGGCAGCGGTCCAGAAGCGGTGTAAGTTGTCGGCCGTAATCCCCGATCCGATGATAACGGGCAGCGCGGTGCATTTTTTCACCCGTTCTGCTTCCGCCGGGTCCGCCGGTTCGCCGGTGCTGCTGCCGGTAACGATCAGCCCGTCGCTGAGGAAAAAACTGGCGGCACGGGCAGTCTCTTCAATCGAAATATCGGCTGTAACGGCGTGTGAGGAGTGTTTTTTTTTGATATCGGTAAAAATCTGGATATGGTCGGCGCCGATCTGTTTGCGGTAACGCAGCAGGTTGCCGGCATCGCTATCCATCCAGCCTTCGTCGGCCAGGTGGGCAAATACAAATCCTTCGGCGCGGATGAAGTCGAGGTTGGCAGCCAGCGCGATGGCCAGGGCTTCGCGGTTGGCCCCTGCCAGCACCTGGATTCCGGTTGGCAGCCCGGTTTCGGCTTTGATGGCGGCAGCTATCACCGCCAGGGTGGCTACCACTTCGGGGCCTGCCTGCCGGTTCAGATAGGGGCGGTCGTGCATGTTTTCAAGGAGCAGCGCCTCCATTCCGCAGCGGGCCAGCAATTGGGCTTCGGCAACGGCCTGCCGGCGAAGTTCGCCGGCTGTCAGCCGGTTTTGCGGAGTGCCCGGCAGCGCGCCGGCGTGTACCATCCCGATGGTTGTTTTGTTGAGTTTCATCTTTGAAATGGTTAATTTTGGGTTTTCATACGAAATTAACGAAAATATGTGCGCCGGTTGCTGCAGGGAAGCTGTGGAAAACAGCGCCGTGGGGTTGGCCCAGCTTGCCCGGGAAGCGGAAATGATCCGAAAACGGGCGATTCTTCCGGATTCTGACCGCCTGCTTTCTGATATTTTTCAGAAGCGGCCTATCTTTGAAAGGGAATTATTAATTTCGGGAAACTTTTAAAAAATACGAAAATGAAGAATCTATTATCACTGGTTGTAGTCATTTTTATAGCGTTTGCCTGTACCAGCAAAGCGCCGAAAGAACAACCCCTCAACACGCTGACCGAAGCCGAAAAGGCCGAAGGATGGAAGCTGCTTTTCAACGGAACCGACCTGAATAACTGGAAAATATACAATGACGGAGAGGTTACCGGCTGGAAAGTGGAAAACGGAATTTTGTCGAACTCAGGAGTTGGCAGCGACCACGGTGGCGATATCATTACCAAAGACCAGTATAAAAATTTCGAACTTTACCTCGAATGGAAAATTGCCCCAAAGAGCAATTCGGGAGTTTTCTACCATGTGCAGGAAGGCGCTGGCGAAGCCATCTACCAGTCGGGGCCTGAATACCAGCTGCTCGACGACAAAGGCTGGCCCGATCCGCTGGATGCCGACCAGTACAGCGGCGCCAACTATGCCATGAATGCTCCGGAAGGTGCCGAGGTGAAGCCGATTGAAGAGTGGAACACCACCCGTATTATCGTTAATGGTCCGCACGTTGAACACTGGCTCAACGATAAAAAAGTGGTTGAATATGAGTTGTGGAGCGACGATTGGAAAGCCCGCAAAGAAGCCGGCAAATGGAAAGAAGAACCCAACTACGGAATTGCCGAAACCGGTCATATCGGATTGCAGGACCACGGCGGACTGACCATGTTCCGGAATATCAAGATCAGAGAATTGTAAATATTATGCGCGGGTTGATCGATTACCATACCCATTCGGTACTTTCCGACGGGAAGGAGCCGTATGAAAAGATGGTATTGGCTGCCATCGAAAAAGGGCTCGACGAAATCGGCTTCAGCGACCATGTGTGCCTGAAGCCGGTTGACTGGGCCATGCAGGAGGTGGACCTTCCGGTGATGACGGAACAGATCTTCGAAATTCGCGAAAAATACAGCCACCTCATCACGGTGCGCTATGGTATCGAGATGGACTACTTCCCGGGAGAAGAGCGGCAGCTGGCCCGGATCATCGACAACCTCCCGCTCGATTACGTCATTGGTTCGGTCCACTTTATCGACGACTGGAATTTCGATTCCGACCAGTCGCTCTACGGAAAATGGACCAACGATGAATTGTATGCCCGTTATTTCGGATTGGTTCAGCAGGCCGCCAGCTCCGGCTTGTTTGATATCATCGGCCATCTCGATATCATTAAAAAATTTTGTGTTTACCCCGAAACGGACCAGGGGCACCTCTTTGAGGAAACGGCCCGGGTCATCAAAAAATCGGGAGCGGTTGTCGAACTCAATACTGGCGGGGTCGACCGTCCGTGTGCCGATTTTACGCCGGGGCAGCGATGGCTCGAAATCTGCCTCAGCCACGGCATTCCGGTTACCCTCAGCAGCGACGCCCACCATCCGTCACAAATTGCCCGGCATTTTCAGCCGGCGCTCGATCTGCTCCGCCGAACCGGTTACCACGAGATTGTCCGGTTTGACCGCCGGAACCGGTCAGCGTTGGCGATTTGATTTTTTCAGCCCGATCTGCGGCAGGCGATCTGATCAAGGTCACAACGACGGTTGCAGCCATTCTGATCGAAAAGAGTATTTTTGATTTCAAGATAAAATTTACTGCATGGCTTTTACTGCATTCCGGGGGATGAAACCTTTTCCCCAGCTCATGTTCACCACCTTTGTGGTACTGGTTTGTTTTCTGGTATTTATGCTTCTTTCGATGGTCGTTGCTGTACCGCTGTTTGGCGTAGAGGCGTTGTTCCGGATGTCTTCGCTGACGCAGCTGTCTGACCCGGAAACCATCCGGATGCTCAAGTTTTTTCAGGTTATTCAGTCCATCGGGTTGTTTATCATCCCGCCACTGGTGCTGGCCTGGCTTTTTCATGGAAAAATTGCCGCGTACCTGTCGCTCAACCGGCCGGTAACCATGGTTGCGGCCATGCTGGTGGTAGTGTTGGTTTTTGTGGTTAACCCGGCGATCAATTTTACCGGTTCGCTCAATGCGGACATGAACTTTCCGGAGTGGTTGTCGGGCGTGGAAAACTGGATGCGTCAAAGTGAAGATACGGCCGCCCGGCTTACCGATGCGTTTTTGAAGACAGAAACCACCACCGGCCTGCTTTTTAACCTTTTTATGATCGCGGTGCTGCCGGCACTGGGCGAGGAGCTGCTCTTCCGCGGTGTTGTTCAGCAGGTATTAACCCGCTGGACCCGCAATGCCCATGCAGGGATCTGGCTGGCCGCTGCCCTGTTCAGCGCGCTTCACATGCAGTTTTTCGGGTTTCTCCCGCGGTTGCTGCTGGGAGTGCTGTTTGGGTACCTCCTGTTGTGGAGCGGGTCGTTGTGGTTACCGATTCTGGCCCATTTTGTCAACAATGGTGCGGCCGTGCTGGGAACCTGGTATATCGATCAGGGAAAACTCGACCGCTCGTTTGAGGAGATTGGCGCGGCCCCCGGCAACACCTGGATGGCAATGGTCAGTATTCTTTTAACGGTGCTGGTGTTGTGGGCTATCCGAAAGCAATACCGCGAACAACGGTTAACTCTGCAGTAGATAAAATTTCAGAAAAAATTGGCCCCGTCAATGCTGTTGAGCTCACTGGCGGGGCCTGTTTTTTTTGGTGGGTACGGTTATTTAATCTCTTCTTCGTGCCATTTTGAACGGTCCGGCGGCTGGGGCGACTGCACTTTTTTCGCCGGCTTCTCTTTTAACTCTTTCAACAGCACTTCCACAGCTTTTTCAATGCAGGGGTCGATACCTTTGGCCAGCTGTTCAGGACGGTCGACCACTTCAATGTCGGGATAGACGCCGATTCCTTCAATGATCCACTCTTCTTTTTCATCGAAAACGCCAAAGCGGGGCACCGAAATGTAGCCGCCATCCACCAGACGGGCATTGCCGGAGATGCCGACCAGTCCGCCCCAGGTGCGGGTACCGATAAGCTGTCCCAGCCCTTTTTTGCGGAAATAGTACGGGAAAGCGTCGCCCCCCGATGAGGAGTAGCCGTTGATGAGCATTACTTTGGGGCCGTCGTGGGCAATTCCCGGTGTTTTCATCGGTTCCAGCCCGGCGCGGTTCCAGTAGCTCAGGGTTTTCCGGTCGAGCAGGTCGGCCATCACGTCGGGGATGAAGCCGCCGCCATTGTAGCGGTCGTCGATAATCAGCGCCTCTTTGTTGGCGTAGGCATACATGCCGCGGAAAAGTTCGCGGTTGCCGTCGGTTGAGGTGTTGGGCACATGGATGTAGCCAATCTTACCGCCCGAAAGTTTATCGACCATTGCGCGGCGTTCGTTTACCCAGTTGAGGTAGAAGAGCTCCAGTTCACTTTTAACCGGTTCGATCAGCGAGGTGCGGGCCCCTTCGGATTGCGGTTGGGCATTGACGGTGATCTCAACTTTTTTCCCGGCGCTATTTTCCAGAAACTGGTAGGGATTGTCGGCCAGGGTGAGGTTGTGTCCGTTGAGGGCAATGAGGTAGTCGCCGGTTTTTACATCCACTCCCTGCATGGTCAGTGGCGAGCGGCGCGATTCTTCCCAGTTTTCGCCAGCATAGATCCGGCCGATTTTGTAGCGGCCGGCAGCCGGGTCGGCAACCAGGTCGGCGCCCAGCAGGCCGGTGTCAATCCGTTTTACGCGCGGGAAGTCGCCGTATTCCACATACGAGTGGCCGGTGTTCGATTCGGCAATCATTTCGCTGAGGATATAATCGAGATCGGCGCGGTGCCCGACAAACGGGAGCAGACTGGCATAACGCTCTTTGACTTCGTTCCAGTTGACGCCGTGCAGGTTTTCCACATAGAAGTAGTCGCGGAAGATGCGCCAGCCGTCGGCATAAATCTGCTGCCACTCTTTTTGCGGATCGATCTTCATCTCCAGCTGGTCGAGGTTCACTTTGCCGGCGCCCGGTTTTTGTCCGGGGGCAACTTTTATGATCCCGAAATCTTTTCCCGAGCGGTAGAAGATCATCTTTCCGTCGGCGGTGAGGCTTGCCTGCATAACTCCGGGCATCACCTCCTCCTGTTTCTGTTCATTCAGGTCATATCTCCAGAGACTCCCGTTGCGGAGGTAAAGCACCCCATTTTCTACAGCCAGCAGGTTGCGGTAGTTGTCGGCATCCACCGGCAGGGCCACAATCCGCTGGTTGATGTTTTTTGGATCGATCTGAACGTCCACAGATTTAGGTTTTTCGGGCGTTTCAGCAGTATTCTCCTTTTTCTCTTTAGCGGCTGGTTCGGTTTTTTTCTCCTCTTTGACCGGTTCCACGTCGTTTTTGTCTTTGAACAGTTTCGGGCCGTCGGCCTTCAAAACCATGGCATAGACGCGGGTGGCGCGGTTGTAAAGGTAGTCGAATTCAAAACTGGAGAAAGCCAGGTTAAAGTCGCGGTTCGACAGGAAGAAGAGGTAGTTGCCGCAGCGGGAGAAGACCGGCTCCGAATCGCCAAACGCCTCGTCGGTCAGCTGGTAGTTTTTAGCCTCGACGATGTTGTATACCCACACAGCCGGCTGCCCGTTGTCTCCCTCTTTGGCGTAGGTGATCCATTTGGAGTCGGGCGAAAAAGCGTAGGCGCCGATTTCGCTGAAGCGGGCCGAATCGACAATTTTTTGAGCGCCGGTTTGCACATCCAGCAGTTTCAGTTTCAGGGAGCGGTCAAAAAAGAGGAGGTACCGGCTGTCGGGCGACCACTCGGATTTATATTTCCAGGCGGTTGAACCGAAGGTCAGTTGTCGGGGAGTAGCCCCTTTTTTATTTTCCAGCAGGTAGATTTCATATTCGCCGGTGGCGTCGCTGTAATAGGCGATGTATTTGCCGTCGGGCGACCAGTTGGGGTATATTTCGCGGATTCCCTGCGTGTTGGTGAGGTTTTCGGTGATCCCGTTTTCGGCCGGAACCGAAAAGATATCGCCGCGGGCATCAAAGAGCGCCCGCTTTCCGGTAGGCGACACCGAATAGCTGTGAATGTCGGCGCTTACATTTTTAAAATAGGGGAGCAGGCTGGGATTGTCGAAATGGATCGACACCTCAATTTTTTCGGCGGCGCCGGTTTCGAGGTTCACTTTGTAGAGAAAGCCGCCATTTTCATAAACCAGCTGTCCGTTTTCGCCCGAAGGCCACATCACGTCGAAATCGGCATGTTGGGTAATCTGCCGGGTCTCTTTGGTTTTGAGGTCGTAGCGATAGATATTCAGTTTCAGGTCGCGGTCCGAGGCAAAGAAGATCTGGTTGTTGTACCACACCGGCAGCTGGTCGGTTCCGGCAAAGTCGGTAATCTGTTCCGAGCTGTTTTTTTCGAGGTCGTAAATCCACAAGTCGGTGGCGCGCCCTCCTTTGTACCGTTTCCAGTTGCGGAATTCGCGGTCGATCGGGGTGAAGCAGATCTTTTTCCCGTCGGGCGACAGGGCGGCAAAACCGCCGTTGACAATGGGCAGCGGAGTTTCGAGGCCTCCGTTGATGCTGATGAGGAAATATCTTCCGTTCCGGTCGCCAAACGGGGTGCGGTTGGCGCGAAACAAAATCTGCTTGCTGTCGGGGGTCCAGTCGAGGGTGACGTGGTCGAATCCACCGCGCGGCGGCATCATTCCCACCGAATTGTAAAAGGTGAGCTGGCGCGGTGTTCCGCCTTCGGCCGGCATCACAAAAATTTGGCGGCTCCCCGAATATTCGCCTGAAAAGGCGATCCAGCGGCCATCGGGCGAAATTTTCGGGAACAGTTCCATTCCCTCGTGCGAGGTAAGCCGCCGGGCTTCCCCGCCGCTGGTATCCACTGTCCAGATATCGCCGGCATACACAAATGCCACCAGGTTTTTGTTGATGTCGGGATAACGCAGCAACCGGGCTTCTCCGGCAATTCCCTGTTTGTGGGCCACCAGCAGGAGTGCTGCCAGCACCATGGCCCGGAAAAAGTATCGGTACGTCATAAAATTACATTTTTCATTTTTGAGTCTGAAAAGTACATCGGATTGGGGAGATACGCAAGAGCAAAGGTTTCAGAAGTTTTTATTCCGAAGAGGGTTTGCGGCAGTACCGGCCGTTGGCTTTCTTTTTTCGCTTAATTTTGACACATAACGAATCAGAAGCATGAAATGAGCATGATTATTCTAAACACAAATCGTAATGAAAATATTTTCATGCGAATTCCATCTCGTTGCTAAACTGGTTTGAAATAATTCGCTGATTACGAAAATTATAGAAACAAGATTGAAAATTTATACGGATGAAACAACCGGCATTTTTACAAAGCGGCGCTCTTGTTGCGGTGGTAGCTCCGGCCGGCCGGGTGGCTCCCGAACAGGTGCTGCCGGCGTTAACCTGGCTCGAACAGGAGGGATTTCGGGTGTGGCAGGGCAGTAACCTGTTTGGGGAAGAGCACCAATATGCGGCGAGCGACGCCGGACGGGCTGCCGATTTACAGGCAGCGCTCGACCATCCCGAGGTGAAAGCCGTTTTGTGTGCGCGCGGCGGTTACGGTACTGCCCGGATCATCGACCGGCTCGATTTTGCCGGGTTCCTGCGCCATCCCAAATGGCTGGTCGGATTCAGCGATATCACGGTTTTGCACAACCGCCTTCACCAGTTGCAGGTAGCCACGATCCACGGTGTGATGCCCCGCTATTTTTTGGACGACTCCGGTTTGCCTACCGAAAGTTCGCGCGCGCTGCTTTCGCTGCTGAGAGGTGAAAAAGCGGCTTACACGATTGCGCCTGCCGCATGGAACCGCGCCGGCAGGGCGCAGGCGCCGCTGGTGGGCGGAAATCTTTCGATCCTCTGCAGCCTGCGCGGGACGCCCTACGACCTGGACCTGCGCGGGAAAATCCTTTTTCTGGAAGATGTGGGCGAATATCTCTACCACATCGACCGGATGATGCAGAACCTGCGATTGGGCGGGAAACTCGAAAAGCTGGCCGGTCTGGTTGTCGGCCAGTTTACGGAAATGAAAGACAATCCGGTTCCGTTTGGGAAAAGCGCTGAAGAGATCATCCGCGAAGCAGTTGAACCGTACCATTTTCCGGTCTGTTTTGGAATGCAGGCCGGACACGGGCAGCCCAACCTGCCCCTGCTTTTCGGACCGAAATGGAAGCTGGAGGTCAGTGCAGCCGGTTGTTCACTGTCAGTTTGCGACGTTTGAAAATGGAAACACAACGCGAAATCGGCGACAAAGGCGAGGCAATTGCCCGGGCCTACCTGCTCCAGAAAGGTTATTCCATTATTGCCGGCAACTGGTATTTCGGCCACCTCGAGCTGGATATTGTTGCCACCGATGGCGACGAGCTGGTCATTGTGGAGGTAAAATCGCGGACCGGCGACCGCTACGAGCATCCCTCGGAAGCGCTTTCGGGGAAAAAAATCAGACAGCTTGTGGAAGCGGCCGAAGGATTTATTCAGCAGACCAATTGGGAAGGAAGCACCCGCTTCGACCTGATTACGGTGATTTTTACCGGTTCGGACACCTACGAACTGGAACATTTTGAAGAAGCTTTTCTTCCGCCGGCATAAACAATGGCCGATTTCACTATTTTCGCATCATGAGGTTACAACTGGTTCCATGAACGTTGAAGAGATCCGCGACTTCTGCCTGAGTCTGAAAGGGGTGACCGAAAGTTTTCCCTTCGACGAAACCACCCTGGTCTTTAAAGTGATGGGGAAAATATTTTGTTTGATGAATCTCGACGGGGAGTTGAGCCTCAATCTGAAAAACAGGCCGGAGAAAAACCTGGAGATGCGCGAACAGTTTCCCTGTGTACAGCCGGGATACCACATGAATAAGGTTCACTGGAATACCGTGTGGGTCGACGGATCGGTTTCGGCGCGGCAGCTGATGGCCTGGATCCGCGAGTCGTATGAGGTGGTGGTGGACGGCTTGCCCCGGAAATTACAGGCTGAATGGAGAGATATTACGGACTGATCATGAAAAAATATCTGCTTTTTTTATTGTTGCTCCCGGCTTTTGCGGTTCCGCAGTTTGTTTGGGCCGGTCAAAATGGCAATGGTTTTGGCATCGTGGCTGAAGTTCCCTTCACCGCTGCCAAAAACCAGGGGAACACCGGCACCTGCTGGAGTTTTGCCACCACCAGTTTTTTTGAATCGGAACTGCTGCGGATGGGAAAAGGGGAGTTCGACCTTTCGGAGATGTACTTTGTGCGTCAGACCTACCTCAACAAAGTGCGGAATTTTTTGTATTACCACGGAAAAAATAACTTCAGCCAGGGAGGCCAGGCGCACGATGTGCTGGCGGTTGTGGCCAGCCACGGGATCGTTCCCGACACGGTTTTCCCCGGCGTGAAACACAACGGGCGGTTTTCGCACGGCGAGCTGGCCAAAACGCTGCAAACTGTGGCCGAAAAGCGGAATGGGGAACGCAAGGATTTTTCGACAGTTAACCTGGCACCATTCGAACCGCTACTCGACCGGGAGTTGGGACCGCAACCCGCAGCGTTTCTTTACGAAGGAAAAACATTTACCGCCGGCAGTTTCCGCGATTTTCTGGGAATTGATCCGGATCAATATGTCGAGCTGACCTCCTACACGCACCACCCTTTTTACAAGCCGTTTGTGCTCGAAATTCCCGACAACTGGTCGCACAACCTTTATTACAACCTGCCGGTTGACGAGCTGGTGGCAGTGATGGTGCATGCCCTGCAGAACGGCTACTCGGTTTGCTGGGACGGCGACACCAGCGAAAAAGATTTCAGCCACCGCAAAGGGGTGGCCGACCTGCCCGAAGAACAGCTCGGAAAGGTAACCCAGCAGCTGCGGCAGAAAACCTTTGAAAACCGCGAAACAACCGACGATCACCTGATGCACGTGGTTGGGATTTCGGAGGACCGCAACGGCCGGCGTCATTTTTACACCAAAAATTCGTGGGGAGCAAAGAGTAACAGCCTCGACGGAATGTTGCACCTGTCGGAAGATTACGTACGGCTGAAAACCGTTGCCATCCTGGTGCACCGCGATGCCCTCCCCGCCGGAACAGCCCAAAAATTAAATCTTAGATAAATGGAAGAGTTTTTCCTGACCGAGGAATACATCGAACTGATTAAGTTGCTGAAGTATCTGGATATCGCCCCCTCCGGCGGTTATGCCAAAATGATGGTCGAAAACGGCGAAGTGAGGTTGAACGACAACATTGAGTTTCGCAAACGGGCCAAACTCCGGCCTGGTGATGTGGTTGAAGTGGATGAGAGAAGAATTATGATCGTTAAGCAGGAGTAAAAGCTCCGGCGCCCTTTTCGGAAGGTTCCGGCGAAGGTTAAAAAACACTAAACTACCGGCAAGTTGATCAAATCTTGTTAAATTTGCGCTTCTCAAAAAACAGATAGTGAGAAAGAAAGCCCGGCAAAAAATATTGGAGAAACTGAGAAACCGTTACCGGTTGATCATTTACAACGACACCACTTTTCAGTCCATGTGGTCGATGAAGCTCACCCGCCTGAAGGTGTTTACGGTCGTCAGTTTGCTTTCGGCGTTGATAGTGGTGCTGGTTACCCTGCTGATTGCCACCACTCCGTTGCGCGAGTACATTCCGGGTTACCCGCGTGAAGAGTACCGCCAGATGCTGATCCGGAATACGTTGATTGTCGATTCGCTGGAGAATGAGCTGCGCATGCGCGACCTTTTTTTTGAAAATATCCGGGCCGTGATGCAGGGCGACCTCCCGCGCGATCTCGCCCAGCGCACCGATTCGGCCGTGAAAGCCGGACAGGTCGATTTCAAAAGCTACAACCACGATTCTGTTTTTCAGGAAAAAATATTGGAAGAACGGCTCAGTATTTCGGCCCAGAATGGGCGCGGACAAGCCGGAAACCTGGGGAACCTCCACTTTTTTGTGCCGCTCAAAGGAATTGTCACCAATAAGTTCAATGCCAAAACCGACCATTTTGGCGTGGACCTGGTGAGCAAACCCAACTCGCGGATTTGTGCGGTTTTGAGCGGAACGGTCCTGTTTGCCGGCTGGACGCTGGAAACCGGCTATGTGATCTACATCCAGCACGAAGGTAACCTGATTTCGGGCTACAAACATAATTCGGAATTGCTCAAACGGGCAGGCGACAAAGTGAACGCCGGCGAAGCGGTCGCCATCATCGGAAATTCGGGACAGCTCACCACCGGCCCTCATCTGCATCTCGAACTTTGGTACAACGGCGTGCCGGTTGATCCGGAGCAATACATTGATTTTTAGTTGTATGAAGAAACGTATTGCCCTTTTGGGCTCAACAGGTTCCATCGGCGTGCAGTCGCTCGAAGTGATCGCCAACAATCCCGACCGTTTTGAGGTGGAGGTGCTGACCGCCAACAACAATATCGGCCTGCTCATTGAACAGACCCGGAAATTTCATCCCAATGTAGTGGTCATTGCCAATGAGGAGAGATATCCTGAATTGAAAGAGGCGTTGCGGGACGAGCCGGTGAAGGTGTATGCCGGCGCCGGAGCAATCAGCCAGGTTGTTCAGATGGAAACGGTGGATGTGGTGCTGACGGCCATGGTGGGCTATTCGGGGTTGATCCCCACTTACCATGCGGTGAATGCCGGAAAAACCATTGCACTGGCCAATAAAGAAACCCTGGTGGTGGCCGGCGAAATTATAACCCGGCTGGCACGGGAAAAACAGGTTGATATTCTGCCGGTCGATTCGGAGCACTCGGCCATTTTTCAGTGCCTGGTGGGCGAATATATGAACCCGCTCGAAAAGATCTATCTCACCTGTTCGGGCGGACCGTTCCGGAAA
>JARKOX010000036.1 GCA_029975525.1 Prolixibacteraceae bacterium
GCCAAATCCCTGGGCCGCCCCGGTGACCACCACCACCTTGTTTTCCACCCGTCCCTGCGGTTTTCCGCCCAGCGAAACCTTTTTGCGGTAGTTTTCCACCTCCCAGTTTTCGATAAAAGCAACCTGTTCGGGAGTCATCGGGTGAGGTCCGCCAAAGTTTTCAGCCAGCAGCGCAATCTGTGTAAAATCAAGGACCAGATCATGCAGATACTCCACGCTCACCGCCGAATCTTCTGCAACCAACACCCCTTCATGCTGAATAAAAATCACCTTCGGAAGAACCCCTTTCCGGTTTTTGAATGCGGAAATCTTCTTCCGGATGGTTTCGGTAATCTCTTCGGCTGTTCCGTTATTTTCAACAAACAGGTACTCCGACAGACAATACACCATCTGGTCGGGATTAAACGGACGGGCTATATTTTCAAAAGCTTCGGCCCCGGTGATAAAACGGGCAACCGACGAATGGTTAAACGCACGAACAACCCGGAGTTTCTCTTCGGAAAGAATCATGCGCACCGCAGGCAAAATTTCAATCATCAATGACGATACCGGCAAGGAACCGGCGGAGGGCAATTCGCGAATGCAGCTCCGGAGGGCAACATCGATTTCAGCATAAATATTCTGGATTTCGGCAACCGAATCGGCGGCGACAAACACGCCGTGGTTTTGAATGAAGACCATTTTCGGATCAACGCCATGCCGGGCACGGTACTCCAGCATCCTTTCGCGAATGATGGTAAAAAGTACAAATCCCGGATCAGAATAAGGGATGTAGAGCGCCCGGTCGCCGAAGAGCCGGATGGTTTCCGCTTCGGCCCGGTTGCTGCACATCAATCCGTTAACCAGCGTGGGGTGGGTGTGCACCACAAAACGGTAGTCGAACAGGTTGTGCAGCGAGGTTTCCACCGAGGGACGCAAACCCGATCCGGGATCCACGCGGCTGTTCATCAGGGCATTTTTCACCTGCTCTTCGCGCAGCGCCGGGTCTTCCGAAAAAGAGAGATTGGGCAGCTCTCCGAGTTTGCTGCGGTCGAGTACGCAAAATCCCTCTTCCGTGATGTTGGCCAGGCTCACCCCGCTGGCTTTGATATAGAGATGCCGGTCATTCTTCCAGGAGGTATTTCCTCCGCCGGCAATCACAAATTCCTGTTTTTTACCGTAGAACTGTGATATTTCCACCAGTTCCTGAATTGCCTGTTTCATGGTTTATCGGTTAATAAAGGTTGAAATTACTGCTTTTCCGAGTTGGATAAACATCGCTTTTTCGCTGATCCGCGCCCTGGTTCCCTCCAGGTAGCCGGGCAGGCCACGGGCCACCAGGTACTGGTGAGCGGCGATCACCGCTGTTCCCTCGTAGTTGATCTGCCGGAGTTCATCGTCGAGCGGAACACCGCCGCGACAGGTTACCTTCAGCGGATCCAGCTGCGGCGTATTGTGTTCGGTTCCGAAGGTGACCAGCAATCCATTTTCATGAAAAAAGTGCACAAACAATTTCAGGATCTGGTAATCATTCCGCCCGGGGATCAGCTCAATGCTGTAGATATCGTTTTTCAGGAGTGTTTCAAGAAGTTTCCGGGGATCGGCTTCGTAGTCGGTGCAGACGCCTTTCGGGTCGTCGAGCAGGACCGGATAGCAGAGCATGCCGCCGGCGTCGGTGACCAGCTCACGCACTTCGGCAAGCGAAAGAAACGCGCTGGGATCTTCGGGGACAAATGCCGGACCGCCCGCTTTCAGCAGGTTGCCACGGATCTCATTTTCGAGCGCCGCCACATCGCCGATAGCCGATTTCGGCGTTTTGCCGCCAAAGAGGGCGGTGAAACATGCCCGGCGCGCCTCGTCGTCTGTGTACTTTTCAAAAACCGCTACCCGGACAGCTTTGGCAATGTGCCGCTCGCGGAGCAGATTGCGGGCAAAACGGCGCCGGATCTCGCCGGCATCAAAACGAAGGTCAATTTGCTGTTGCTGCAGAAAAGCGTTGAGCAGCGCCACCATGTCGCAGGTTTGGCGGTTGCTTTCGTCGCGCAGCATCTCCATTTTCTGGCGGCTGCCGGCTCCCATCGCAACCGGAAAACGCAACCCTTTTCCGCTCAGATAGGTGCGCCCGGGATTGTTGGGATCGTTCACCCGGATGCCGGCCGCCTGTTCGGCCGCCTGCAATGCCATAAATTCGATATTGAAAAGCGGAAAAATGCGATAATCAAACGCCTTCCCGGCAAATTCAGCATAACCATCGGTCGTATAAAAATCGTTGATCCCCAACACGCTGATTCCTTCGGCACGCGCCAGACGAAAAGCCTGTTCAATATCGTCGAAAGCGCTGAAGGAGTGCGGGGTGTGAATATGCCCGTTAATTTCGGGAAGAAAATCCGGGGCCGGCTGGTTTAATAACGCCTGCACATCCGGAAAATCTGCAAATAAGTTCTGGTTTGTCGTCATGCTCCAATTTCATTTAGCCGAAACAAAATAACACAAAACCCTTTTCAGTGCTATCCTTTACTATCCTGCCGACAGCCGGCGGCTCATTTCAACCAGATGAAAAACAGGAGGCCAACTCACGCCGAAAGATTCGAATGTACGGGTACCGAGCCATAAAAAAAGTGCATGTTCTGAAACAGGAATCGCTCCGGAAACAGACCAGTTGGCAATATTTTTGAGCTATCTTGCCCCAAACATTTGAATAATGATCATCAGAAAAGCAACGTTGAAAGATTCGGAATCCATCGCCTCGTACCTCTTTCTGGCAATGAAAGAGATTGTATACCGGTTTATCGGGGAAGAAGATGACAGCAAAGCAAAAGATTTTTTACGCCACTTCGTCGAAAAAGAAAACAACCAGTACTCTTATCAAAACTGCTGGGTAGCCGAAGAGCAGCATGAAATTATTGCCGCTGCAAATTTATATGACGGAGCCAGATTAGAAGAGTTGCGGCAGCCGGTTACAGCTTACCTAAAAGAGCGGTTTCAACAAGACGTAACCCCTGAAGACGAGACACAACCGGGCGAATACTACATCGACACGCTGGGAGTCCGGGAAGACCAGCAGGGGAAAGGGGTTGGCTCGAAAATCCTCCAGTTTTTAATTGACGAATATGTGGTCAAAAACCAACAAACGCTGGGGTTACTGGTCGATGAAGAGAATCCGGAGGCCAAAAAACTCTATTTGAAGCTGGGATTTAAAAGTGTCGGGAAGTGCATGCTGGTTGGGAAGCAGATGGAACACCTGCAAATCAGCCGTTCATCCCTCGCCGAAGCCGGCGGCTGAAACGCAGAAAATGCGCCCTGCACCAACGACAACTACCAAAACCGGATAAACAAGTCATTCCTTAAAAACCAGAAATACCATGAAAAAGATCGTTTTATTAGCTGCAATGTGCGTGGTTTCAACAACCCTGCTTTCGCAAACCTACAAACTGGAAACGGTATTTGCCGACAAAACCTCCGAAACGTACCTCTCCCACTGGAAAGTGCTGGAAACGCCGCAACAGGAGGCTGAAAAATTTTCGTTGTGGGGCTACCAACGCTTCAGCGACTCGTGGGCCATAAATGCTTATGAAGTTGAATATTTTAAAGGGGATGCCCAGGCAACTTTTAACTTCCTGAAGGGGATTATTGAGTTCACCGAAAAATATAAAAACGAAGGTGGCGTGTTAACCTACCTGGACGGAGTTCAGGTAAAAACCTTAAAGGAAATGGGGTTTAAATTCACCCTCGTGTATGACCGGGAACGCAAAGTGGTTTGTTCTTTCAACCAAAAACAATGGACCGAGATACTGGACAAATTTGTTTCCTTTTGCAAGGAGCATGAGATAAATTACAAATAAAGCTCCAGCTTTTGGTTAAACCGTGGCAGATTTCCGGATGGATTGCTTTAACCCATCCGTCAAGGGAAATTCGGACACCCGCCCGCGGGGAAAAAGCTGCCCCAAAAGATTACGGTAACCTTTCGGGGCAGAAAGCTGATTCATTTTCAGGCCACGGATATCATAAAACCACGCCCACCGTCAGGCTCAGGCATTTGGTTCGGAAATCATCGGGCTGGCCGCCAATTTCCGACAATCCGAGGTCGTATTTCAAATCGAAACGGACGTTGCGCTCCACCACCGGGAATTGAACTCCCAAACCAAAGGCAATCCCCCAGTCGGTTTTGGTGTCATCTTCCGAAACCACAATCTCCGAAGTACGGCCCGATTTCACACGGCGTTCATTTTCCAGCGCAAAAGCGGCGTACGGTCCCGTCTGGAAGTAAAATGCCGTATTACCGTTCTTCGAAATCTGGTTGTTGCGATACTGCAGCTGAAGCGGGATTTGCAGATAATTCACCCTGAAATCGGTTTGGGTGGTGGTGCCCAAAGCCGTGGTTTCATTACTCCTCCCCTTTTTCAGGTAATTCAGTTCGGGCTGAAGGGCAAATGAATTGCTCACCGGCAAAGTCAAAAACATTCCGGAAGTATAGGAAAAAGTGACTTTGTCGTTGTCGGCCAGGTTTCCTTTGGCCGAAAAAGTAGAGGCAGCCACGCCATGGCGGACGCCCAGTTCGACCTGCGCCAGCGCCTGGTTGGCGAAAGTTGCCGCCATCAGCAGCAATGCTGAAAAGAAGATTTTTGTTTTCATGGTTTGAATATTATTTAATGTTACACCTTGTTTTTAAAACATCACGGCTGTGCCAACACCGAAGGATCACCGGAGAGGGCGCCGGACGCTTCCTCAGACTGATGCCGGCGCCTGCTGGCAGTCAGCTGCCACCCAAACACCACCAGTGTGGTCACAAAATAGAAGGCTGCCTGCGCCCACAAACTCACATATTCAAGCCTGATCTGCTGCAGGGTGGCTCCCATCGTATTGATTTTGATATATCCCTGGATACCATGCGTGGCAGGAAACAGCCAGCTGAAAGCCAACCAGAACCCGCTGATATTGGACCGCGGCCACGAAAAACCGCTGACAAACAAAAGGATCAGTGAGAAAAAAAGAAAGAGAACCATTCCGGTTTCGCGGTTACGGATAAAGATGGAAATGGTCATCGAAAAGAATATGGTTGCCAGCAGAAAAGGGACCAGCAAGCCGAACAAACTTTCGGGATTACCGATATGCGGCAGGTTAAACAACCGGGGGATCACGCCTAAAATGTAAGTCGACAAAACCAGGTAGAGCGAGAGATAACAGAGGCTCTTTCCGGCTATCAGCCGGATCAGGTTACGCCGCCGCCCGTTTACCGGAAATAGCTCGTGAAAGCGGTTTTCTTCCCGGGCGGTGCCGGCCAGCATCCCAATTCCGAAGAAAAGGGTTTGGTGAATAATCAGGATCAGCACAGCGGGCATCAAAAAGCTGGCAAATCCCATCCCGCTGTTGTACAGGATGTGGTCGCTGTACCGCATCGGCGCTGCCGCCAGGGCTGCACTCTCGCCGGTAATCCCCTGCGCATGGAGCCGCTCGGTTTTGATATTGCCTCCCACATCGAGCACGGCATAGTTGACGCCGAGCATCATGGTGCGGTAGTACATAAAGCTGCTCATGTCGGAGTACATCGAAACAGTAGCCTGCTCGAGCCGGTTAATCCGGTCGGCATAATCGGCCGGAATCCGGATCACC
>JARKOX010000037.1 GCA_029975525.1 Prolixibacteraceae bacterium
ATACAGTATAAATCAATAAAATCTGAAGATATGGCAATTAGCTATAAAAGTTTAGGTTTGGTGAACACCAAAGAGTTGTTTGCCAAAGCAATAGCAGGCGGATACGCAATCCCGGCATATAACTTCAACAACATGGAGCAGTTGCAGGCTATCATCCAGGCTTGTGTGGAAACCCAGTCTCCGGTTATTTTGCAGGTGTCAAAAGGGGCCCGTCAGTATGCCAACCAAACCTTGCTGCGCTATTTGGCTGAAGGTGCAGTGGCTTACGCCAAAGAACTGAGCAATGGCGCCGGTATTCCGATTGTGTTGCACCTGGACCACGGCGACAGCTTCGAAACCTGCAAGGATTGCATCGACAGCGGTTTCTCGTCGGTGATGATTGATGGTTCGCACCATCCGTATGAAAAAAATATTGAAATTACCCGCCAGGTAGTTGAATACGCCCACAAATACGGTGTAACGGTTGAAGGCGAACTGGGTGTGCTGGCCGGTATCGAAGACGACGTGGTTGCTGCCAAGTCGGTTTATACCAATCCGGAAGATGTGATTGACTTCACCAGCAAAACCGGTGTTGACTCACTGGCTATCTCAATCGGAACCTCGCACGGTGCCAACAAATTCACCCCGGCACAGTGCACCCGCAATGAAGATGGCGTCCTGATTCCGCCGCCGCTGCGTTTCGATATTCTCGAAGAAATTGAGCGCCGGATGCCTGGTTTCCCCATTGTTCTGCACGGAGCTTCTTCTGTTCCGGCCGACCTGGTGAAAACCATCAACTCTCACGGAGGCGCCCTGAAAGACGCTGTGGGGATTCCGGAATCAGAGCTGCGTCGCGCTGCCGCTTCGTCGGTTTGCAAAATCAATATCGACTCCGACGGCCGCCTGGCCATGACGGCCGCCATCCGCAAGGTGTTTGTGGAAAACCCGGCTGAGTTCGACCCGCGGAAATACCTCGGTCCTGCCCGTGCAGCTTTGAAAGAGCTCTACAAACACAAAATTGTGAATGTATTGGGTTCAAACAACCGCATCTGATCTGAATAGATTATTCTGAGATATAAAAGCCGTCCGTAGTTGACGGCTTTTTTTGGCACGTTTTGTTTGCGGTTAAACTTTGTTAAATTGCGCGTTAAAAGTTGTTATTTCAACGGTACAATTGTTGCACTCCGGTATATTTGACATAGTGAAAATGAGGCCTGACATGCTGAAATATTTTTTTGCCCTGTTGCTGTTTGGCGCAGCAGTTGCCGCAACCGCACAAGAACATGAAGTTGACCCGATGCTTATCCGGCTCAAAGCACGGATCGTCAGCCTCGGCGACAGCATGGCCGTTCCGTATGCCAACATTGTCAACAACCGCACCCACAGCGGGACCAGCTCCAATGCCGGTGGCTTTTTTTCGATAGAGATGCTGAATGTCGACAGCCTGGTGGTGTCGGCCATGGGATTTAAAAAACAGGTGGTACACATTCCCCGTAACTATTCAGAAGAGAATATTCTGACCATTTTTATGCAGCCGGTAGTTTTTGCTATTCGCGAAGTAGAAGTCAAGGGCGATAAGCAGCGTGTCAATATGGACGGAATCCCGGTTGGCAAGCAGGTTGATATCGATCCGGAGCTGCGTGGCGACGCTTTTAACGAAAAACCGCCCGTGCTGGCTGCACTTTTTAATCCGATTTCCTACTGGCAATATTACCTGAGCAAAAAGGAGAAACAGAAACGGCGGGTGCGGGAAGCGATTGAGCTGGAGAAAAACTGGGAAATGCACTCGCAAAACTACAATTTGCCGGTGGTGATGATGTTGACCGGTACCAACGAAGAGCAGGCCGAAAAGTTTATGATCTGGTTTAACTCCCAGAATGTGCTTCCTTATACCGCCACCGAATACGACGTGCGCGCTTCTGTCCGGAAATATTTCGAGATATACAAACGCCAGGGTTTGTTGAAGGAGTAAGGACAAGCAGCATGAAAATTTGCAACTCCATTTCCCAGATTCCGCCCCGCTGATCCCTCCCGGGCATTGAAAACGACAACCATCCAGCAATTCAGCCTTTTAACCATTTAACCATTCATCAATTTTGCCGTTTTTTATTTCTTGTTTGATGTTTTTTATTGATTGATTTTTCAACCATCCAGCAATTTAGCCATTTAGCCATTCAAATTTCCAATAATCAACAGCCAATATCCAATGTCCAAAGATTACATTCCCCACAGCGTTGTTCTCCCCCGTCCGGTTGGAAGGGAGCCGGGGGGAAGGTTTTATCCGGTTTCTATAAACATCTCACCCGTCCCGGGTGGTTAAAACGGCAACCATCCAACAATTCAACCATTTGACCATTCTTCGGTTTCTTATTTCTTGTTCGATGTTTTTTATTGATTGTTTTTTCCACCATTCAGCCATTCAAATGCCCAATATTCAATGGACGATATCCAATATCCAAAACGGAATTTTATGCAGAATCCTGCTCCCCCGTCCGTTTGGAAGGGGGCCGGGTGGGAAGTTTTGTTTGGGCAGTCAGGATCAACCAAAATGTTGCTTTCCTTTTACCCCCGATTTTTTATGAACGTAGGCGGGATAACTGAAAAAATGGTTGTGCAAAAAAATATTTTTTTTTATGACGCAACCCTGACCGCGGATTTCTCATCTAAAAGATGAAAACGGTAAAGTAACGAGCGTAACGTTTGGGTACAGGATGTTTTAAAAAACAGGAAAAAAGTGGCAAATATCCGTACTTTTGAAAAAATATTGCAGAACCAGCTTGGAAGACCTCAGGGAAATAGTGGAAGCATGTGTTTCGGGAGATTCCCGGGCGCAGGAGCAACTTTACCGCAGGATGGCGCCGAAAATGTATGGCGTTTGTCTGCGGTATGCCAAAGATGCCACTGAAGCCGAAGACAATTTGCAGGAAGGTTTTCTGAAAGTGTACGCCAACCTGCCAAAGTTTCGGCACCAAGGATCGTTTGAAGGTTGGGTGCGCCGGATTATGGTAAACGTTTCGATCGAACATTACCGCAAGCGCAAGCAGCTTCTGGCCGTCGAGGATATGTCGAGATACGACTCAACAGCACAACCCAATGAAGCGCTGGTCAACCTTACCGCCGAGGAGCTGACCAGGATCATTCAGGAGCTGCCGCCGCGTTACCGGATGATTTTCAACCTCTATGTGATGGAAGGTTGCAATCATCAGGAGATTAGTGAAATGCTGGACATCTCGGTGGGGGCATCCAAATCGGGACTGTCGAGAGCAAGAGAGATTTTGAGAAGAAAATTAAATGATATCAATGAAGGTGAGGAGGTAAAAGTTACCCGGTATGAATAACAGTGATAACCATATGGATGAACTCTTCAGGAGTCGGCTGGAAGGCTACGCTCCTGAGCCACCCGCACAGGTCTGGGACAACATCCGTTCGGCAGCAACATCCCGGCGCAGGCCGGGGCGGATGCTCTATCTGCGTATTGCAGCTGCGGCTGCCGCAGTTGTGTTGCTGTTTCTGGGAGGTAGGTATTTGCTGACGCCGCCGGCAGCTCTCCGGCCGGTTGCCGAGCAGCCCGCTCCGGTAGCTGTGCCTGAAACAAGGTCTGCGGAAGCTTTCCGCCCGGCAGTTATCGCCCCGGAGAATCAGCCGGTCATTACGCCGGCCGCGCCGGTTGTCACCCTTCGCCAATCCGGGCAGAAAGCCCCTTTGACTTCCCCGGACATCCGGTCTTCTGCCGTTTCTGCTGAAAAGAGTAGCCGGTTACGCTTGGCCCCGCTGAAAAATATTGACGCCCGGCTGGAAACGGCATCTTCTGCCGTCGGGTTACAGCAGAAACAAACGCAGGGTATCCCGGTCGGTCAATTCACCGCCACAGAAAGAGCGCTGATTGCAGCCAATATTGCTACCGAAGTCCGTAGTAAAAAAGAGGAAACCGCCTGGAAACTGGGATTGCGCCTGGCGCCGGGCTATTCGTCGCACGTGGCCAGCCACAGCTCGCAGTACGCCCGCAACATGACCTACTCCAACGATGATCCCCAAACTGGCGTCGATGCCGGCATTGCGGTGCAGTTTAAAACCTCGAAACGCTGGAGTGTGGAGAGTGGTGTCTATTATGCCCAGAGCGGCGAAAAATCGGGCAACTCCCTGCGCTATTTGTCCAGTCCCAACGCCGACTATGCTTTTGACCGGCAGTCGAGCACCAAATATCTGAATACCGTGGTAAACCTAAGTAGCGGCAAAGTTGCAATGAACAGCACGGCCGGGGTGATCCGCTTCAGCAAAACACCGCCCCAGACCGAATTTGCTGCATTGCCCGAGCTCTCTTCCGGAGCCGTCAGCGCCATGCTCACCGAAGGCGAATTTGCCCAGTTGTTCGATTTTGTGGAGATTCCGCTCCTGCTGCGTTACCGCCTCGTTGACTCCCGCTTCGGCGTCGACATGGTGGGTGGCGTGAGCGCCGGGATTGTCGTGGGCAACAATGTTTATATGGAAGGACAGTTTGGCCGCGAATACGTTGGAAAAACCGAAGATATCTCGCCGCTGAACCTTTCCGGAACCGTTGGCGTGGGAATGGTGTATGCCCTTGGAAAACACTTCTCCCTGTCGGTTGAGCCGCGCCTGAACTACTATCTCAACTCCATCAACACCGACGCCGATATTGTTTACCGTCCGTTGCGCGCCGGTATCTACACCGGACTAACCTACGAATTTTAACTCTCTTCCAGACGGAAACCTGTTTGAGAGCATCCCCCGGCGGGTTGCTTTTTATAGCTGGGTTGGCTGTTTCTTCCAAAAAGATTTGTAAACCGTTAAAGTCCGGGTGAGGTTGTTTGGCGGTATTGATCGTTTTTACTGCTTTCCAGGTATTCCGGGCCTGTTTTTAAAAAAGAGGGTTGCCGCGATACCCGCCAGTACCAGAACGCCTCCGGTAAGGTGATAGCCATAAAGCCTTTCGTCTAAAAACAGGATGCCGCCGGCAATGGTGATAACCGGGCTGAGGTTGTTGAATACAGCAATTTTTGAGGCGGGTATTGCTGTTAAGGCATAATTGGAAAGAAAAGAGGTGAGCAGGGAGGAGAGAACGCCTAAATAGAGAACAGGGATAAGAAATCCGGCTTGTTTTAAAGGTTCAAAAAAATGGCTTAATGTGTTGTGCTGGATATGAATTGTAATCGCCCAGGCGTTGAATACAATAAAAGCCAGGTAGGTCATCAGAACGGTCAGTTCCGTGGGCGAAAAGGTGGGGCCGATTTTTTTTCCGGCAGTATAGTAGGCCACGATGGCCAGCACAGAAAGCAGCAGCAGTAATATCCCTTTGAGGTCGGTGGTCCCGGCATGGTTTCCGGTTTTGAAAATAATGTAGAGCACGCCGGCTACCGACAGCAATATTCCCGTTTTTTGCAGGAAGCCTGTTTTTTCTTTCAGGAAAATGGCTGCGGAGAGCATGGTGAGCACCGGGGTTATGGCAAAAACAATCCCCGCTTCGGAGGCGGTGCTGAATTGAACCCCAAAGGTTTGCAGTAAAAAAAACAACACCGGGTAAAACAGGGTGAGCAGGAGCAGCGACCTGCTTTTTTTGAAATTGAAACGGGGAAATTTTAGGACGCCGGCCGCCTGAAGCAGGAGCACAGCCACAAATGCCGCGTTAAACCGGTGGGCCAGCAAATCGACCGGACCGGTGAAACGCAGGGCAACCTTCATAAAGATAAAAGAGAGCCCGATGATGGCCGTCATCAGCGACATGCCTGCATAAGCCCAGAATTCTTTTTTCGATGTTCCCATTTTTTGTTTAAACAACAAAAATAGTAATAAGATCGAGGCGGATCATTGAAGCGCGGTCTGACTTTTTATCTCCAACCGGCGCTGTACGGCACCAAAATGTCATCCCAAAATGCTGTTGCCGCCATTTTTTAATTTTTTTTTCGGCGACACGCAACCTTCCCCTTCTAATTTTCATCTACCAGGAAAACTATTCCAATTATGAAAAAAATTGCTTTGCTTATTTTCGTTCTGTTTTTCGCAGGGGTTGCTTTCGGTCAGTCCGACCGGGGGTACATCTACCTGAAGAGCGGGACGGTCCTGAAAGGGAAGTTCAACTATTCCGAAGACATGAAGAAGATGCAGGTGCAATCGGGGGGAAACACCTGGGTTTTCGATGTTGAGGAGGTGGACCGGGTTTCGCGGATGAGGTCCAAAACAGCGCTTAAACCCGACACGATGCCTCCGTCGCGTTTTTTTAATCTCACTGAAATTGGCGTTCTGGCCGGAAATTCCGACAACAGCCAGTCGGCTCCGTTTATTTTTGGGACGTCGCTCAACTACCAGTTTCACCGCAGCTTTTCGGCCGGAGTTGGCCTGGGGGCCGAATTTCTGAAAGAGACCTACCTGCCGGTAACCGCCAACCTGATCTACCGGTTGCGCACCACCCGGTTCAGCCCGTTTGCCATGCTGCAGGCCGGCTACGAGCTTCCGATCGAGGATTCACGCATGCTTTATTACGAGGTAGTGCCGGATTGGTGGTACTCCTCCTCTTCCTACTGGATCGGCCCGTGGCCCAATTCAACCACAAAGCTGAAGGCCAAAGGCGGAATTTTACTCAATCCTTCCGTGGGGTTCATCCAGTATTTTAATTCGGGATTTGGCATGAGCCTTTCGTTCGGTTACCGTTTTCACCGGCTCAGTTTCGACGGGGAAAACGACTACCGGGTTAACATTGATTACAACCGGCTCTCGGTAAAACTGGGCATCATTATCAAATAATTGAAAAGCTATGAAAAAGACAATCCATATTTTCACTTTTTTCCTGATGGCCGTGGCCCTCGCTTCGTGTCTCGACGAATACAAAGAGGTTTTTACCGCCAACTCGCCCGTGTATATGACCTATGACGAGCTGCGTGCAGCGGTGAAAAAGAGTGCGCCGCGCGACCTGAAAAAGCCCGGGAAAATCTATTTTAAAGACCAGTATATTTTTATTAACGAGGAGTTGAAAGGGGTGCATGTCATCAACAATGCCAACCCGGCTAGCCCGCAAAAAGTGGCTTTTATCGAAATTCCGGGGAGCGTTGACATTGCCGTCAAAAACAACATTCTCTATTCCGACAGTTACGTTGACCTGGTGGCGCTCGATATTTCCAACCTCGACAACGTCCGGGAAGTGAGCCGTGTAAAAGATGCTTTTCCGTACACGGTGCCGCCCACCGGAAACGACTACCGCATGGCGCAGGTGGATAAAGAGAAGGGCGTGGTGATTGACTGGGAGATTAAAAAAGTGCGCCAGGAGATGGAGTACCGCTACTACCCGGTTTACAACTTCCGGTCGGGGGCCGAAAAATTTGATGCGGCCTCTTACACCCAGAACAGTGGCGGCGCCGCTCCGTCGGGATCCACTTTCGGGGTGGGCGGATCGATGGCCCGCTTTGGGTTGTATGGCGATTACCTTTATACCGTTGACCACAGCACCCTCTATCTGTTTGATGTGAAAGACGCCGCAGCTCCCAGCAGCATCGGAAAACAAAATGTTGGCTGGAACGTGGAAACCATGTTCATTTACGACAATCACCTGTTTTTCGGGACACAGAACGGCATGCGCATCTTCAGCCTGGCAGTGGCCACGGTGCCCCGGTATGTGGGCGATTTTTGGCACATTACCAGTTGCGACCCGGTGGTGATCTCCAACGGTTACGCCTACATCACCCTGCGCGGCGGCACTGTCTGCGGCAGCAATACCAACCGCCTCGACGTGGTGAAACTTTCGGCCGATTACAAAAATCTCTCCCTGATCGCCTCTTATCCGTTAAACGGCCCTTACGGGTTGGGGATTGACGGCGACATCCTCTTTGTTTGCGACGGCAGCGCCGGCCTGAAAGTGTACAACGTAGCCGACAAAACCACGATCGATCAGCACCGGATCGCCTCATTTCCCAATATCAAAACGTACGACGTGATCCCGGTCAACGGCTTTTTGTTTATGATCGGCGACGACGGTTTTTACCTCTACGATTATTCCAATGTTCAGAATATCAAACAGCTCAGCCATATTCCGGTCGTAAAGTAAAAGACGGAATAGGTTTTTTTGCGTTTGCAGCATGTTGTTTGGCCCGGGGCACCTAACCCTCCGGGCCTTTTTTATGTTGAAAAACAGCTTCCCGATCGCCTGAAACCCTTGATATGCTTGCAAAACATGGTTGTATAACATGAGAAAGAAAAGGGAGGCGCTGTTTTATTTCTGGCATTTAGTTCGTAATTTTTTGGTAGGGTTTATTGAAACACTAACCAAATAAAATGCCTTATGGAATCCAGAAATCTTTGTCCGACCAGTATTGCAACCATTCTGGCTTGCCGGTCAATCGCGCATTCGTTTGCCGAAAACATCTTTGAACTGTCCCATCTGCGCCGCGGATGGAATTACCAGTATGCCGAATCGCTGAAGAAAAAAGTGGATGAGATCATCCGGCAATATTTTTCGGGCGGGCAATACCAGCCGCTGACCGAAAAAATGGAGCTGTGGCGCGAAATAATGATCTCGGCGCTTACCGATCTGGCGATTGTCCGTGCCGCTGTCAAAGTTGATTTTAAAAATGACAAATCGTTTCAGAAGGAGTTTTTTGAAAAACATGGCTTCAGTGAATATTTTTCCGAAGCCAAAAATGGCGATCACCTGAGCCTCTACCGATTTGTGCAGCAGTTTGCCACCGCCCTGACGCCTGAAACCCGCGCCCGGATTACCGCTGGCGGGCTGGATGTGCATGTGGTTGACCGCATCCTCGAAGATGCTCTTGAAATGCGGGAATTCAACGAGTGTTTTGAGCTGATGAAAAATCCCGGCATGGTGGGGAACGAAGCCCTGAAAGAGGTGGGGCAGATTTACGAAGAGATCAAGGATATCTGCCGCATCACCACGGCTTACTACTATTTTGAGCCTGCCAAACGGGAGAGCTTCAGCTTTTTCAAGGCACTGCGCAACCTGCAGCCGGCCGGCATGCTGGCCTGAAAGGTTTTTCCGGGATTATTCTTCGGATTCCTCCCCGGTTTCAACCGGATCGGTCTGCGGCGCTTCCAGCGGGCGAAGGTGGGGCGGAATCACCGCTTCGGCCGGAGCGTAAGGAAAAACATCCACGATGTTGCTGACGTTGATGGAAGTTACGACGTAGGGAACCACCAGGAAAGAGAGGCTCTCTTCGAGGCGGGTAAGCGCTTCCTGGATATCGTCGGCCATGATGAGGTAAAAGGTCCGCAGCTTCTTCTCTTTTCCGGCCTCTTCGTCAACCGTCACCAGGTTGATGGTCGCCCGGTACCACCATTCGCCGTTCTCAAACGGAAACACTTCGGAGATTTTCGACTTTTTGATGTCGGTGACGGTAAACTCGCCTCTGACCATGGCTTGCAGCTGGCGGATGATCCGTGCTTCGGCATCGGTAAACGAAACGGCATCCAGCAGGTAACTCTCATTCACCAGCCGTTCACGGCCGTTCTCATCCACTTTGTTGTATTTGACTTTACATTCAAACCAGGTCTGCATCATAGCGGTAAAATTTTGGCTGCAAAAATAACCCGCAAAAGGAGAAAGAAGCAAAGAAAAGGAGAAAAGTTTTTTTGGATCAGCCGGCTGGCGTCAGCAAAAACCTTTCTCCTCTGCTTTTTACCGGCCGGCCGACCTGACCAGATAGAGCGTGTCGAAGGACTGCTGGCGGGTTTTGGGATTCACAAAACGGAGTCCCACCTTGTTCATCCATAAGTGTTTGATCTCCTGGATTTCGGGTTGCGGAACATCCATCGTTTTGATCCTTTCGGTCACCTCGGGCGAGGTTAAAATCCAGGAGCCGGGACGTTCGAGCAGCTGTTTCAGCTCAACATCGCTTTCGACCTGCTTCACGGTGGTTTTTCCATAAAAGAACAGTTCGTACGAGCCGTAGTTGTAGTTGTAGAGCCGGTCGTCCGGACCAGCCTGTTCGTTGAACAGCCGGGCCACGGTAACCGGCGCCTGCTGGCTGAAGATCTGCGGAAAAACATGCTGGTTCAGGAAAAAGTTCAGCCCGATGATGAGCGTCAGCGAAGGGAGTAGCAGCCGCTCGGCGGGTCTCCCTTTTTGCAGCAGAAACCCAATCGACAACGCCAGCACAACCGCCAGGAGCAGCCACTGCCACACCTGGCTGAGCGGGAAGAGCCAGAAGCTGATGAGCAGGAGCAGGAGGATCAGCAGCGTAGCCACAAAATATTGGGTTTGTGTAAAAACACGCAGCAGCAGTGGTTTTCTTCCCGAGATGGCCAGCATGATATATTTGGCGGTCAAAACCGACATCAGTGGCATGATGATGAAAATGTAGTTGGGCAGCTTACTCCTGGAAATGGCCAGCAGGATGAAAAAGAACCAGGTGCCGGAAAAGACAAAATATTCGCGGGCGTTGAAACGGCGCCTGATCAGCGAGCGGAACTCCAGGAAAGCAGCCATGTAGAGCAGCAATATCCAGGGCAGATAGAGGTAGAGCAGGTTGTGGAAGAAAAAGAAATAGTCGTTGCTGGTCTGCACGTAGGTCCCGCTGATGCGGCCGAAGTTGTTGGTCCAGAAATAAAAGACGAGACCCTCCCAGCCAAACTGGCGGTAGAGGCCAGCCAGCGCCGGCCAGATAATAACGGCTACAATTACGATCCCGATGTACCAGCGGATATCGGCCAGCTCGCGGTAACGGCGGGTAAAAATCAGGTGCCCCACCACTGCAGCGGCCGGCACCACCGCGCCCATCGGTCCTTTGGAAAGCATCGCCAGCCCGACCCCGACAAATCCCAGGATAAAATTGATGTTCCGCTTGGTCCGCAGAAAATCAAACAGCTGCCAAAGCGAAAAGGAGACAAACGCCTGCATCACCGTGTCGGTGTGAATATCGGCGCAGTAAAGAAAGTACATCTGCGACGACCCCAGCAACGCTGCCGTAAGAAGTCCGGTGCGCCGGTCGTACAGGCTTTTCCCCAACCGGTAAACCGAATAGAGGCCTCCCCAGGCAAGCAGCAGGAGCGGCAGTTTGAAGGCAAAATTCGACATGCCGAACAGATAGAAGGAGAGGGCGCTCAGCCAAAACAGCATGGGCGGCTTCTGGTCGTAAGGCTCACCGTGGATTTTCAGGTCGATGAAGTTGCCGGTTTCATACACTTCGCGGGCTACTGAGGCATATTTGCTCCCGTCGCGGGTAACATCGATAAACAATCCGAATGTGTAGGCGGCAACGGCTAAAACAACCAAAAAGGTTTTGATCAGTGTTTGTCTTGATTTTTCTGTCATGCTCTTTCTGTTTTCTGTCTGGCGGCAAAAATATCCATTTATCTTCAATTTTTCAGCCGGTTTGATTCACACCGGCCGGTTTTTCTCTGCAATCCAGAATTGAATATCTTTAATTTTTTTAACTTTATATTATTCAGTTTTTGGTTTTATAAATGAATAAATTTTATCTCAAAGCTTACAAACAAAAGGTGAAAAAAACTTGAAAAATGATAAGTGAAGTTAGAATATCATAAAGAAACAAACTTTTCTAGAGGTGGGACGATGGAACTTGCTTGATGATTTGAATAATTCAGTTATTGTCAGAGTATAGTTGGATAAATATTAGGTGGATGGTGATATAAACTACAAAAAAAAGAAAACATAAATAAAGAACTTCTTAAGTTAATAGTAGATGTTGTTAAAACAAAATAGAACAAATGAAAGAAGATCAGAGACCCATTTATGTATTATTTGTGATGCTTTTTATTCTTGTTTCTTGTAATTCAAAAAGAAATAGCAATAATCCAAATATAATTGATAAAAGTGTCGCTAATAAGGATACTACTATTCAAACTGAATTACCAACGGAATTTATTTCTCAATTGATTGTTGGGAAAATATATCGAATAGAAAATAATGGAGTTATTATCAGAAAGGGACCAGGTGAAAATTTCGAAAAACTTATTAATGAAAAAGTAACCCAAAATTCAAAGAAAATATATTATGCACAAGTTGATAAATCAGTTACGGTTAAAATTAATGAAATAAAAGGTAGTTGGGCCAATATTCAGGTTATTGAACCAGATTGGTTGACAGAAACTCATGTAGGTTGGATACCTGCTGAATATATCTTGGGAGAAAATAAAACAGACGTAAAACTATTTGAACAACTAACAAAGAGATTCTTTACTACCTTGATTGATAGCATAAATAATAACCAATTTACTTCAGATGTTTTGAGAGATGTTAATTTGAAAGAAGAATATAACGGAATTTATTGGTCATACGAACGTATTGGAAAAAAACCTAAACATTCTATTGATATTCTTATTGCAACAAGGATGGTCATTTTTCATACTTCTGATATTGATTTTTGGATGAAAATATTTAATGAATTGAAATCTATAAAAAAGCAATCCCAATTTAATGAACTCAACTATATAGGACTAAGATACGTTGATGGCCGCTATACTTTTGAATTACTTAAACCGATAAATGATATAAATCCGGAACAAAGTATTTACTATGACCTTTATGTTTACCCAACTAAAACAAAATAAGGAATTATTTGAATTTTTTAATTTTAGTAGAATTCGCACATTCCAATCAAAAGATTCGATAATTTTTTAAGTGAGTATTTTAAAAATGAATGTTAATTAAGCATCAAGCTCGTCAGGCTAGTACAGAGGTGAACTTGTTTCTTCTCGTGAATGTGTGTTTTTTTTAATGTAAGTTTGTGAAAATTTTCGGAAATGAAACTTTGGGAAAAAGGAACTTCTGTTGACGCCTCGATTGAAAAATTTACGGTGGGAAAAGACCGCGAACTCGATCTGCTGCTGGCCCCCTTTGATATTCTCGGGTCGCTGGCCCATGTTACCATGCTGGAGTCGGTCGGATTGATCGGAAAAGAGGAGTTGCCGCCAATTGTGGGCGAACTAAAAAATCTTTACCACGAGGTGCAAAAGCCCGATTTTATTATTGAACCCGGCGTGGAAGATATCCATTCGCAGGTGGAGCTGATGCTCACCCGTCGCCTGGGCGATCTGGGGAAAAAGATCCACAGCGGACGCTCGCGCAATGACCAGGTTTTACTTGATCTGAAACTTTTTACCCGCAGCCGGCTGCAGGAGCTGGTGCAAAAAACCGACCGGCTGGCCGAGGCGCTGCTGGCGGCTGCCGAAAAATACAGCGAGGTGCTGATGCCCGGATACACCCACCTGCAGATTGCCATGCCGTCGAGTTTCGGACTCTGGTTTGGCGCCTATGCCGAAAGTTTGGCCGACGACCTGTTGCTGATCCGGTCGGCCTACCAGATTGTCGACCAGAATCCGCTGGGATCGGCCGCCGGTTACGGCTCTTCGTTTCCGCTCAACCGCCAGATGACTACCGAGTTGCTTGGCTTTGCCACGATGAACCACAACGTGGTGTATGCCCAGATGGGGCGCGGAAAAATGGAGCGGATCACCGCCTTTGCCCTCTCCAACCTGGCGGCCACGCTCGCCAAACTGGCCTACGACGTCTGTCTCTACATGAGCCAAAATTTTGGATTTGTGTCGCTGCCCGACGAGCTGACCACCGGCTCGAGCATCATGCCCCACAAAAAAAATCCCGATGTTTTTGAGCTGATCCGGGCACATTGTAATAAAATCCAGGGATTGCCCTACCAGCTGACCCTCATTGCCAACAACCTCCCCAGCGGCTATTTCCGCGATATGCAGGTGACCAAAGAGCTCTTTCTGCCCGCTTTCGAGGATATCTTCTCCTGCCTCGACATCGCCCGCTTTGCCATCGAAAACATCCGGGTCAACGAGCACATCCTCGACGATACCAGGTACGACCTGATCTTTAGTGTGGAAGAAGTTAACAAACTGGTGCTTTCCGGAGTGCCGTTCCGCGATGCCTACCGCGAAGTGGGCCGCCAGATTGCCGAGGGAACCTTCCGCCCTGACAAGCAGATCAGTCACACCCACGCCGGAAGTATCGGCAATCTTTGTCTGGAAAATATCCGTAGCCGCAAAAATTCTATCGTCGATGATTTTCACTTTGAAAAAGTAGAGCAGGCCGTTCAGAAGCTCATCTCCTGACAGTTCCCCTTCTCCGCCCGGAATATCCCGCTTTCCGGTTTGTCATTCCAAACCCCTGTTTTCCGACATTTTTCTGCAATAAAGCGGAAAAGTTAAAATTTTGTTATCAGATCGGATCATTTTTAGAGAAAATTGGAAATTAATTACTGATTCTTTATTTTTGATTACACTTCGTAAGATTATTTCAGTTTTTACTTTCGGTTTTTCAAATTCAGTAACTCCCGGGCGAATTGACTCCGGCCGGGAATGGTGAAAAAGGGAAACAGGGGAACAGATCAAAAAATTATTGGAAAGATGAAGCAGAAGAGATTTCCCGATGCGCAGGGGTTGTATAACCCGGGCAACGAACATGACAATTGTGGGATCGGATTCGTGGCGCACATCAAAGGAGAAGCCTCGCATGATATTATCAGCCGGGGGTTTGAAGTGCTGCGGAACATGGACCACCGCGGCGCAACCAGCGCCGATAACGCAACCGGCGACGGGGCCGGTCTGCTGATGCAGATCCCCCACGAATTTATTTCCACTGTTTTGAAGCTGGATGTCGGACAACCCGGCCGGTATGGTACCGGCCTTATTTTTCTTCCGCAGGAGGAGAGTGAGGCGGAAATCTGCCTGGAAGTGCTGGCCAAAAATATTGAAGCCGAAGGACTTCAGTTGGTTGCCTTTCGCGAGGTGCCGGTCGACAGTTCGGCGCCCGGCGAGATTGCCAAAGCTGCCGAACCCCGCATGAAACAGGTGTTTGTGAAGGGTAATTTTGAACAGGATGCCCTCGAAAGAAAACTGTATATCGTCCGCAAACTGACCGAACATGCCATCCGCAACTCGAACCTGAAAAGCAGGAGCTGGTTTTATCAGCCCTCTTTTTCGAGTAAAGTGATGGTTTACAAAGGAATGTTTACGCCCGGCCAGTTGCAGGCCTATTTCCGCGACCTGCAGGATCCGCGGATGAAAAGCGCCATTGCACTGGTGCACTCCCGCTTCAGTACCAACACCTTTCCAACCTGGGATCTGGCCCATCCGTTCCGGATTATTGCTCATAACGGCGAGATCAATACCATCCGGGGCAACCGGCTCTGGATGCAGGCCCGGGAGGCGCTTATGAAGTCGGAGGTTTTTGGCAGCGAGCTGAAGAAACTGCTGCCGGTTATCGAACCCAACAAGTCCGACTCCGCTTCATTCGACAATGTGCTGGAGTTCCTGCATCTTTGCGGGCGCTCACTTCCACACGCCCTTTGTATGATGATCCCCGAATCGTTTAACGACAAAAATCCCATTCCCGAGAGCCTGAAAGCTTTTTACGAATACCACTCCACCATTATGGAGCCGTGGGATGGCCCCGCGGCGATGGTCTTTTCCGACGGACGTTACATTGGCGGCACACTCGACCGGAACGGGCTGCGTCCGTCACGTTACATCATCACCAAAAACGACCTGATTGTGATGGGGTCGGAGGTGGGGGTACAAACCTTTTCTCCCGGAGAGGTGAAAGAGAAGGGCCGCCTTCGTCCCGGCAAACTGCTGCTGGTCGACACCCAGCTGGGCATCATCATTCCCGACAGCGAAGTGAAAGACCAGCTCAGCCACCGCAATCCCTACCAGATGTGGCTCAGGGAAAACCGTCTGATGCTGGAGGAGATCAGGGTGAAGCAGCGTGTGCCTTCGCACATGGACGACTTTGAGCAGTATGCCAAAGTTTTTGGCTATTCAAAGGAGGATCTGTACGAGATTATTCTGCCGATGGCCGTGCAGGCTGCCGAACCAACCAGTTCGATGGGAAACGATACCCCGCCGGCCATCTTCTCCGAAAATCCCCGGCGCTTCTTTGACTATTTCAAGCAGAACTTTGCGCAGGTGACCAATCCTCCCATCGACTCGATCCGCGAAGGGCTGGTGATGTCGCTGACCAACTATATCGGGTCGCTCCATTCCAATATTCTGATAGAAACTCCCGATCACTGCAAGCTGATCAAATTTGAAAGCCCCATCGTCACCAATACCGACCTGGGGAAAATCAAAGACCTCAAAGACGAGATGTTCAGTCACCAGACCATCCCGATGGTTTTTCCGGTGAAACAAGGTTTCGAAGGGTTCAAAAATGCTTTTGAAAATCTGCTGGTGCAGGCAGAAAAGGTGGTCGACGAGCGTAAAAACTACATCATTCTTACCGACCGACCGGTTTCAGAGGAGTATGCCCCCATCCCGTCGTTGCTGGCTGTGGCGGCGGTCCACCACCACCTGATCCAGACCCAAAAACGGATGCAGGTGGGCATTCTGGTCGAAACGGCCGATGCCCGCGAAGTGAACCACTTTGCCCTGCTGCTGGGGTATGGCGCCAGTGTGATCAATCCCTACCTGGCTTTTGCGGCGATCGACCATCTGGTGCAGCAGGGAAAAATCGGGCTGGAATACAAGGAAGCCCGCAAAAATTATATCAAATCGATAGACAAAGGGCTGCTCAAAGTCTTTTCAAAGATGGGGATCTCCACCTTGCGCAGCTACCACGGAGCGCAGATTTTTGAGGCGGTGGGCGTCAGCCGCCAGCTGATCGATAAATATTTTGCCGGAACGGCTTCGCGGATCGACGGGATCGGATTGGAAGAGATCTATCGCGAGGTGATGATGTTTTACGAAAGCGGATATCCGGCCGCCAAAGCAGCTGAGCCATTCCGGTTCGAGAGCGCAGGCCACTATGCCTGGCGGAAATATGGCGAGCATCATGCCTGGAATCCGGAAACCATCGGTCTGCTGCAGTGGTCGACCCGCACCAACGATTACAGCAAATACAAGGAGTTCAGCGCGCTGGTCGACCGGGAGAATGCACGTCCGGCCTTTATCCGCGGATGTTTCCGGATAAAGAAAAATCCCATTCCGGTTGACGAGGTGGAGCCGGTGGAAAATATTATGAAACGGTTTGTCACCGGCGCCATGTCATACGGCTCCATCAGCAAAGAGGCACACGAGGCGCTGGCCGTTACGATGAACACCATTGGCGGGCGCAGCAATACCGGCGAAGGGGGCGAAGATCCCGCCCGCTTCGGCACCATCCGGCAGAGCGCTATCAAACAGGTGGCCTCCGGGCGGTTTGGCGTGACCAACAACTACCTCACACACGCCACCGAACTGCAGATCAAAATCGCCCAGGGTGCCAAGCCCGGCGAAGGCGGACAGCTGCCCGGCTTCAAGGTGAATGAAATTATTGCCAAAACGCGCAATTCCACCCCGGGGATTACGCTGATTTCGCCGCCGCCGCACCACGATATTTATTCTATCGAAGACCTGGCCCAGCTGATTTACGACCTGAAGTGCACCAACCCGCGGGCGAAAGTATCGGTGAAACTGGTTGCCGAAGATGGCGTGGGAACCATCGCAGCGGGCGTTGCCAAGGCCTATTCCGACCTGATTATCATTTCGGGCGGCGAAGGCGGCACCGGCGCCAGTCCGGCAAGCTCTATCAAACATGCCGGGTTGCCGGCCGAGTTTGGCATTGCCGAAGCCCAGCAGACGCTGGTCATGAATAACCTGCGTGGAAGGGTGAAGCTGCAGGTTGACGGCCAGCTGAAAACCGGGCGCGACATCGTGATCATGGGCTGCCTGGGCGGCGAAGAGTTTGGCTTTTCGACCGCGGCGCTGATTGTGCTCGGCTGTGTGATGATGCGCAAATGCCACCTCAACACCTGTCCGGCCGGTATTGCTACCCAAAATCCTGAGCTTCGCAAGCGATTCATCGGCAAATCGGAATATGTGATCAACTATTTCCGTTTTGTCGCCCGGGAGATCAGGGAATATCTGGCCGAAATGGGGGCCACCCGGTTCGATGAGATCGTCGGGCGGACCGACCTGCTCGAAGTTGATCCCAACGTGATGAACTGGAAGATGAAAAACGTTGATTTTTCGCGCATCCTTTTCCTGCCCGCGGAAGCCCAAAAATATGACATCCGCAACACCTTTCCGAATATCAAATCAATAGAGGAGCATCTGGATCATCAGCTGATTAAAGAGGCCGGCAAGGCGATCAAAGGGCAGGAGAAAGTCTGGATTTCGCACGAAATCGGGAATGTCGACCGCACCATCGGGGCGATGCTTTCGGGAGAAATATCGCTCCGTTACGGCGAAAAGGGGCTTCCGGAAGATACCATCAACTGCACCTTCCGGGGAACTGCCGGACAGAGTTTCGGCGCTTTCCTGGTGAAAGGGGTAACCTTCAGGCTGGAGGGCGACGCGAACGATTATATCGGGAAAGGACTTTCCGGAGGGAAAATTATGGTGGTGCCGCCCCCGGGAGCCACTTTTAAACCCGAGGAGAACATCATCGTGGGAAACACTTCGCTTTACGGGGCTACCAGTGGCGAAGCCTACATCCGCGGGGTGGCCGGCGAACGTTTTTGCGTGCGTAACTCGGGCGCCAAAGCGGTGATCGAAGGTACCGGCGACCACTGCTGCGAATACATGACCGGCGGCCGCGTGGTGGTGCTGGGCAAAACCGGACGTAACTTCGCCGCCGGGATGAGCGGTGGGATTGCCTATGTGCTCAACAGCGACGGCGATTTTGACTATTTCTGCAACAAAGGGCTGGTTGACCTGGTCCCCGTTGAAAATATCGCCGATATCCGGGAGCTGCAAACGCTCATCAGTAACCACCTGCTCTACACCCAGAGTTCGCTGGCCGCTTCCATTCTGACCAACTGGGAAGAGTATCTGCCCCGCTTCGTGAAAGTGATTCCGTTTGAATACAAAAAAGTTCTTGAAGAACAGAAGCTGAAAGAGCTGGAACAGAAACTTCAGCTTACGGAAGACGATCCGCGGCGGCACGAATAAATGAAAATAACAGGGGATTGAACGAATATTAAAGGCTGAAAAAAATGGGAGATCCGAAAGGTTTTATGACTATCGCCCGCAAGGAGGGGGGATACCGTCCGGTTAACGAACGCATTTTTGACTTTGGAGAGGTTGAACAAACGCTGAATGAAGAGGACCGCAAATTACAGGCTGCCCGATGTATGGATTGCGGGGTGCCGTTTTGTCATTGGGGATGCCCGGTAGGGAGTAAAATCCCGGAATGGCAGGATGCGCTCTTCCGCGGCCGCCCCGACGAAGCCTATTTGATCCTGCACTCAACCAACAGTTTCCCGGAGATTACGGGCCGCATCTGTCCGGCGCCCTGCGAAAAGTCGTGTGTGCTGGCTATCCACGAGGAGGCGGTTACCATTCGCGAAAATGAGTCTTCAACCGTTGAAAAGGCATTTGACCTGGGGATTGTTAAACCGCGCCTGCCCAAAATCCGGACCGGCAAAAAGGTGGCGGTTATCGGCTCGGGGCCGGCCGGGCTGTCGGCTGCCGATCTGCTGAACCAGGCTGGCCACCAGGTGACCGTTTTTGAAAAAAATGATGCGCCGGGCGGCTTGCTGCGTTACGGGATTCCCGACTTCAAGCTGAATAAAGGTGTGATCGACCGCCGGTTGGGGATTTTTGTTGAGGAGGGAGTTGTGTTTCGCACCGGCGTAACGGTTGGCCTTGATATTTCAAAAGAAGCACTGCTGGAAGAATTTGACGCCGTGGTGCTGGCTACCGGAGCTGAGCAGCCCCGCGACCTGCCGGTGGAGGGCCGCAACCTGAAAGGGGTCTACTGGGCCATGGAATATCTGACGCAGCAGAATAAGATAGTTGCCGGCCAGCAAATTCCCGATGAGGAGCGGATGCTGGCAAAAGGGAAAAAAGTGCTGGTGATTGGCGGTGGCGATACCGGCTCCGACTGTGTGGGCACGGCCATCCGCCAGCGTGCCGAAAAAGTGATCCAGATCGAAATCCTGCCCCGGCCCGCCGACCAACGCGGGGAAAATAATCCGTGGCCCTACTGGCCCAATGTGTTGCGCACCTCCAGCTCGCACCTCGAAGGGTGTGAGCGCCGCTGGAGCCTCTCCACCAAACGGCTGACCGGCGAAAACGGCGAACTCCGCCAGGCCGAAGTTGTGCAGGTGGAGTGGCGGAAAGATCCAGAGGGGAACTGGCTGATGGAAGAGATCCCCGGAACCGGTGAGGTGATCGAGGTCGACATGGTTTTGCTGTCGCTGGGATTTACCCGGCCGGTGCACGCCGGCCTGCTCGATGCGCTGGGAGTGGAGTACGACGCCCGCGGAAATGTGAAGGTAAACGCCCGGAAGCAGACCTCGGTCGATAAGATTTTTGCCGCCGGCGATATCGAAAAAGGTGCCAGCCTGGTTGTTCATGCCATTCAGGCCGGAAGGGTCGCAGCCGCCGGCGTCGACGCTTTCCTGCGGGAGAAGTAGCCGCGCCTGCCGTGAAGAGGAAAAACTTTTGCCGGTGTGTAATTTTGATGATACAACTTTCAGGGAGGTTGCCAGATTAGTCAATTTTTTTTAGCGCAACATTTTCTTGATCAAACCGAAACCATTTCAGCAACCTCTTTTTGGGGAAAAGCGTCGAAGGTTACGTTCATTTCCCTAATTTTATCCGGAATAAAACCAACTTATGAAAAATATTCCGGTTATCTCTGTCTTCGGCCGTTCGTTGGCCGAAACCTACGAAAAAGCGCTGGTCGCCCTGTACAACCAGGGGACACGGTTTAAAACCCAGTACGACAAGCCCGGCGACCCGTTGAGCATCGACTGCACCATGAATCTGACCATCCTGGAGCCTGAAGCCGACCCGGTGATTCACCTGGCCTTTCCGGGAGGCATCGACGACCTGAAGGAATATGTGCTTGAGCTGCAGGGGTTGAAGGACCACTGGGTGAAAAATATGAACGACCCCTCCGACACACGCTGGGAATATACCTATCACGGACGGCTGAAGAATTACGGGGTGTGGCGCGAACGGCAAAACGGGACGTCGGTTGAGGCCGGCCCGTTTAAAGTGGACCAGATCGAAAAGGTGATTGCCAAACTGTCGGCGCAGCCGTTTACCCGCCAGGCGCAGATGATCACCTGGATGCCCGCCATCGACAACGACTGCTACGACCCGCCCTGCCTGCAATCGCTCTGGTACCGCATCCTCGAAGATGAAGAGGGTATTTACTGGCTCAACTGTAACATCCGTTTTCGCAGCAACGACGCCTGGGGAGCCAGTTTTATGAATATGTTCGGATTTATTCAGTTTAACCGCGAGGTGATTGCCGCCGGAGTTTCGGCCCGCACCGGCCGGACGGTGAAGCTGGGGCGGCTCAACTGGCAGGCCGACTCTTACCACATCTACGGAAAAGATATCCAGGCTGCCCGGGAGCGGCTCTTCGACCGCCTCGACGAACTGTCGCTGGAAGAGCGGACGATGAATTTCAACGACCCGTTTATCCGCGACATGTATGAAAGTGCCGGGCCGGTCATCCTCCGGAAGATTGAGCAGCACGACAGCCGGCGCTGAGAAAAGATCCCCGCTGGAGAAAGCGTTTGGGGCAATTGCGGAATGCTCCCCGGCTCAGTTTGATGTTTTTCTTTAAAAAGGAAGAGCCGGTCTGCTTGAAGCCAGAGCGTACCAACGGAGTGTGGACGCTGAACAGGCCTGTCGGATATCAAACATAAATCCTTGCTGTTCATATTGGTTCATAAATAAACCGGGCGGTCGTCTTGTAAAAGGGTTTAAATCAGGACTTTTTTCCTTACTTTTAAAGGAAATCAGCCAGCCGATGGGTTATGCCTATTCCTATAAATGCAGCCGTTGCAGCTACGAAGAGTACTTCAAGCAGGGATACGGTTTTCAGGTGCGGCCGCAGTCGTTTGACGACTACATGGGGGCCAACCGCAAGCTTTTTCACTACAAGATTCACGATAAAATTATTTCGTTGTCGAAAGTTCATCCCGACCTGCAGATTGAAGCGGCTTTCCAGGTTTACAAGTGTCCGCGCTGTAACCGACTGCACAACAAGATACAGGTAAGTCTGGTTTCCGGCGAAGGTAAAAACCACGATGCCGAGTTTCGATGCACCGGCTGCCACACCCGGCTGCGGCTCACCAATATCCACCGGTTACGGCGGGCTGCCTGTCCTGCCTGCGGTGGACAGACCTTCCACCGGGAGGCTCTTCGCGATGTGTTGTGGGGCTGATTTTTCCCCGGGCGATTCGTTTCAGCAGAAGAAATTACACAAAAAGACTGGCCAGCAGGGTGAAGCCCAGTCCGCAAAAAGCGATGATCGTCTCCATGACCGTCCAGCTCTGAAGTGTCTGCTTTTCATTCATGCCCAGGTATTTTCCAACCAGCCAGAATCCGCTGTCGTTGACATGCGAGAGCAGGGTAGCGCCCGAAGCGATGGCGATCACCACCAGGGCGCTTTCAGGCATGGTAAGGTTGAGTTCCGGCATGACCGGGGCAATGATGCCGGCGGCAGTGATCATGGCAACGGTGGCCGAACCCTGGGTGACCCGCACCACGGCTGCCAGCACCCACGCCAGCAGGATGGGCGACATGGAGGATCCGGCAATTGATTCGGCCATCATTTTGCCGATGCCGCTGTCTACCAGGATCTGCTTCAGCACACCGCCGGCGCCGGTGATCAGGATGATGATTCCGGCCGGTCCCAGCGCTTTGGTGCTCAGTTCAAGGATACGCTGGCGCGGCATTCCGCGGCGCAGGCACAGGAAGTAGATGGCAACCAGCGTGGCAATGATGAGCGCGGTGAACGGGTGCCCGCAAAACTCCAGGATGTCGGTAAACAGGGAGGCAGCCAGCACTTTTTTATCCACCAGCACGCCGGTGAGGGTGTTCAGCAATATCAGCAACAGCGGTATGCTGATGATCAGGAAAATGGAGCGGAAGGAGGGGAGCGCCTGCTTTTTCTCCGGATCGCCTTCTGCCGCGATGGCAAAAAACTCAGCCGGCGGGAGAAGATTGATTTTTTGGGAAATGTAGCGGCCCCAGAACGGCCCGGCAATAATGGCGGTCGGCAATCCGAGGATGACGCCGAAGAAAATCACCCACCCCAGGTCAACCTTGATGATGTCGGCCACAGCTACCGGCCCGGGTGTGGGCGGAACGAAACTATGGGTAACCGCCAGTCCTGCCAGCAGCGGAATCCCGTAATAGAGCAGCGACCGTTTGGTGTCGCGCGCAAGGGCATATACAATCGGCACCAGGATGATAAAACCCACATCCAGAAAGATCGGGATGCCCACCATAAAACCGGTGAGGACCATGGCCCAGGAGGCCTTCTCTTTTCCGAATTTTTTGACCAGGTATCGCGCCATCGACTCCGCCCCACCCGAACTCTCGAGCATTTCGCCGAAAATGGCGCCCAGCCCCACCACCGTTGCCACAAAGCCCAGCGTGCCGCCCATCCCCTCCTGGATGCTTTTCAGGATGTTGCCCAGCGGCATTCCCGACAGGATCCCAACATAAATGGCAGTGATGAGCAGGGAGATGAAGGCGTTGATTTTCAGCTTCAGCACCATGAATAAAAGCAGGGCCACGGTTGAGGCCACCAAAAACAGGATGAAAGGTACCGACATGATCATTGGTTTAGTCTGTTCGTAAAAATAGCCGTTTCCCTTTTACAAACTACCCTCTCTGTAAAAAACAGCAGCGGTTTGGAAGGAGTGGGTTTTTGGCATGGCTTCTGGGCCGGTCGTAACTAAAACCGAAATGAGGAAACCGCTTTTGCGGAAGTCAAAAGTTGATTTTATATTTTAAAGGCACTGGATTCAAAAAAGTGAATATATTTAGGTGAATTTAAAACCCGGGAAAAGCACCTGCAATATTTGTGTACAAGATGTTAAGTGCTACCCCACAAACAGGCCTATGGTAACTAAAAATAAACGTATGAAAAAAATTATTCTTTGCCTTTCTTTTTTCCTGATCATGGTTGTTGGCCGTGCAAAAGAAAAAAATAACGAATTTATTTATGTGAGCCTGAGCTATAATCATCTGGCTACAAAAATGATGCACGACCCTTACGTGGAATATGCTTATGGCGGCGTTGATCTGATGAATGCCCTGCAGGGGGGCGGTTTGCAATTGGCCAAGCCGTTGCGGCATGAGAATTTACGGCTTTGCGTGGGCGGAATTTTGCTTTACGAAAGTTTTGGCTCCGATCTCAGGCCCAAAGAGCACACCACCAGGGGAGGCGGTTTGTATGGAGGGGTGCAGTTTATCCCGGTTATCGGAAGAATTGGGAATGGAGAAAAACCAGTGATTGTCAGGCTGAACAGCATGCTGGGAGTCGGTTTTTTTTCATTTGCCGAGACAAAAGTATTAATTGACAATGCCTATCCGGGATTGACTCCCCAATATGCGATTGATGAGAAAAATCGGTTATCCGGGCCGGGATCAATTATGGAGTTCGGCCCAACCATCGAGAAAAAGAGATTGTCGCTTTCGGTTACCGGCAAAACATTAATTACCGGAGGCAATCAGCTGAATATTACAACCCTTGGAAGCTCTGTCTCCCTCTGCTATAAATTCAACCTTTTGTGAGAAAAAGGATTGGGATATTCTTGACCTTTTGCTGGCTGGGCATCTTGCGATTAAATCCGAAGGCCGCTTTTTTGATTAATAGCTGATCTTTTTCGCAAGCACCCCGAAGATACAGCGGGAAGGCAAAGACAATTTCCGGAAAAGATGAATTTATCTGGAGCTTAACTTGGTGGTAACCCGGTTGCGGTACTGCCGGGGCGAAAGTCCCATTCTTTTGTTGAAGTCGCGGGTAAAATAGTAGGGGTCCGAATAACCCAGCCGGAAGCTGATCTCTTTGATCTTCAAAGAGGTGTAATCGAGGAATTCGCACGCTTTCAGAATTTTGAGATGCGAAAAGTAGCTGAGCGGCGGATATCCGGTGAGGTTGCTGAACAGCGTGGCAAAATAGGTGGGCGAGTAGCCGGCCACCTGCGACAGCTGCTTCAGGGTGAGTTTTTTGTCCAGGTTTTGTTCCAGAAATCCGGTTACCCGTTTTACCATCAGGCTGGCCTCGTTGTCGGCTTCGTTCCCGGTTTTGTGGGCATACAGAAAGGTGGCCAGCAGGTGCCCGAAACAGAAGTGGATATACTCCAGGTTTTCGTTGTGAAACCCGCGCGACAGGTTGTTGAAAAGCTCGTCGAACAGCATGGCGCGGTTGGCCACCAGGTTGCTCACCGAAGGCAGCAGTTGGCGCACGACCGAAAAATTTTTGCTCAGCAGGTTGGTTTTGGCTCCCCTGAACCCCGCAACCAGCAGATGGCAGTCGCCGGTTTGATCTGCACAAAGCTGAAACTCCGACAGCTCGGGGACAACACAAAAATGATCGCCCGGGAGGGTGGTCCGCTCCCCCGAGATAAAGATCCGGGCTTTCCCTTTGGTGCAGTAGATCAGCAGATGAAAAGTGCAGGTTGCCGGAAATTCCCATTTTTCGCCGGCCGGAATAACCAACTCCCCGGTTTCGCAAAGGTAGAGGTCGCTGACAACCGGGTTCTGCTGCTGCTCGTCAATAAGTGGTTCAGGAACTTGAAAATACCTGATTTTTCGGATCATAAAACTGGTTTTGGAAGAATAAAAAAAGTAATATTTTACATCTTTTTCAAAGAAAATACTATTTTTTCAACTGGACAGTTCCGATACTTTTGCTAAAAACCTAAATCAGAAGACCATGAGTGAATTGTTGCAGAAATTATCCGATTGTATTGAGTTCGGAAAAATTAATAAAGCGGCTCCGTTTCCGCCCCAGATGAAAGGATTGGACGGCGCCGATGAAATCACCCGCCAGCTGCTTGAGGCGGGAACAAATCCCCAGCAGATTCTGACCGAAGGCCTGATGCCCGGCATGGAGCGGGTTGGAATCAAATTCCGTGAGAACAAGGTGTTTGTGCCCCAGGTGCTGATGTCGGCAAAGGCGATGAATACGGCCATGGTGCACCTCAAACCGTTTTTTCTCTCGGGCGATGTGAAACAGAAAGGCACTTTTATCATTGGCACCGTGGAGGGCGACCTGCACGATATCGGCAAAAACCTGGTTTCGATGATAGTGGAAGGAAACGGCTGGAAAGTGGTCGACCTGGGAACCGACGTCAAGGCCGAACAGTTTGTGGCCGCCCTGAAAGAGCATGCCGGCGCATTTGTCGGCCTGTCGGCGCTGCTGACGACGACCATGGTTAACATGGAGAAGATTACCAAAGCGATCAAGGAGGCTGTTCCGCAGGCCAAAGTGGCGGTGGGCGGCGCACCGGTAACCCTGGATTTTTGCCACAAAATTGGCGCCGACGCCTATTCGGCCGATCCGCAGGGCCTGGTCGAATACCTCAATGCGCAGGTTGCCTGATCCGGCTGGCAGGGAGTTCGGAGAGACGCCGAAAGTCCCCCTTCGTTAAATTAATAATCTGAAATCGATGAAAGGATTGGAGTTGATCAGGGAAGCGATCTCCCTGAAAGAGACAGAACGTGCCCCGTGGGTTCCGTTTGTGGGAGTTCATGGCGGCTTTTTGGTTGGTGTCGATGCCGAAACGTACCTGAAATCGGCCGAGTTGATGACGCGGGGCATCAGTAAGGCTGTTGAACTTTACCAGCCCGACGGGATCCCGGTGGTATTTGACCTGCAACTGGAGGCTGAAATTTTGGGATGCCAGCTTCGGTGGAGCGACACCAACCCGCCGGCGGTGATCTCGCACCCGCTTTCCGAAGGGAAAAAGCTGGGCGACCTCTCTCTTCCGAAACCGGAAGAGGGGCGTATTCCGGTTGTGCTGCAAACCACCCGTAATGTGCGGGCCAAATTTCCCGAACTGGCAATCTACGGATTGATTACCGGACCTTTTACCCTGGCGCTCCACCTGCTGGGAACCGATATTTTTATGAAGCTTTACGAAGCGCCCGGCGAAGTGGCTGAAGTGATGGACTTTTGCACCCGCGTGGGACTGAAGATGTCCGAATATCTGATTGATGCCGGCTGTGATGTGATTGCGGTTGTCGATCCGATGACCAGCCAGATTGATCCCGACACCTTTGAGCAGTTTGTCTCTCCTTATGCCACGCGGATCTTCAGTTTTATCCGGGAAAGAGAGAAGCTCAGCTCCTTTTTTGTCTGCGGGCACGCCCAGCAAAATATCGAGGTGATGTGCCACTGCCGTCCCGACAATATTTCGATCGACGAAAATATTCCGCTGGATTTTGTGAAGGAGGTGGCGCTGCGCGAAGGGATCAGTTTTGGCGGAAACCTGAAACTGACGGTGGTGTTACTGATGGGAAGCGAAGATGACGCCCGGCAGGATGCCCTGAGCTGTTTGGATCTGGGCGGAAACAGGGGGTTTATTCTGGCACCGGGATGCGACCTGCCGATGGAAACCCCTCCTTCCAATGTGCAGGCAGTGGCGGGACTGGTCCACGATCCGTACCAGCGGGAGATCGCCCGGGCGCTCGACAGCAACGGAAACCGGCTCGAAATCTTCAATATGAAAGATTACGGCCAGTCCGACAAGGTGATTGTCGACATCATTACGCTCGACTCCGAATCGTGTGCGCCCTGCCAATATATGGTGGAGGCGGTGAAAAAAATCGCGCCCCATTTCGAAGGGGTGGTGGAGTGGCGCGAACATGCCATCAAGCGGATGGAAGCGGTTACGTTTATGTCGTCGCTGATGGTGAAAAATATTCCCACCATCTGCATTGATGGGAAAATTGCCTTTGTCTCCAAAATTCCGCCGCAAAACCTGCTGATTCAGGCTATTCAGAAACGGATCAACGAGAAGCTGCGGCTCAAAATCAAATCGAAACACAGCGAAATCCTCATTTTGGGCGAGAGCCAAGAGAGCTGCCGGGAGCTGAACGAACGGGTGCAGCGTGCCATTACCGAGCTGGGAAAAGAGATCACCGTTTCGGTGGTGGCCGATCCTGCCCAGATGGCCTCTTTCGGGGTGACCAAAGGACCGGCTGTGGTGGCCGTGAGCTACCGGCTGAAATCGGAAGGGACAGAACCTTCGCTGGAGGTTGTCAAGGAGTGGATCAAGGATTTGTGATGACCGGTTCGGATTCGCCGGAATTCAACTATTTTTATCTGGCGGCTGAAAAATAATACCCAAAAAATTCGGAAGATGAATAAAATCAGTGAAGAGGCATTCGGAAAGGTGCTGGTATCCGATGGGGCCTGGGGGACGTTTCTCCAGCAAAAAGGGATGAAACCCGGCGAGTGTCCCGAGGCGTGGAATATAACCCATGCGGACGATGTGTTGGATATCGCCCGCAGTTATGTGGAGGCAGGCGCCGATATGATTGAAACCAACAGTTTTGGCGGCAGCCGTTTTAAGCTGGAAAAATATGGCCTTGGCGACCGCGTTGACGAGGTGAACCGGGCGGCGGCGGCCCTCAGTCGCCAGGCTGCCGGAACCGGCCGGCGGGTGCTGGGATCGATGGGGCCTACCGGGAAAATATTGATGATGGGCGACGTGACGGAAGCGGAACTTTACGACGCTTTCCGCGAGCAGGCGGTAGCCCTCGAAGCAGGCGGCGCCGACGCCATTGTGGTGGAGACCATGACCGATCTGGAAGAGGCGTGCATCGCCGTGCGTGCTGCGCACGAAAATACCCGGCTGGAGGTGTTCTGTACCATGACTTTTGACAAACTGCTCACCGGCGGTTACCGCACCATGATGGGGATCGCCCCGGCCGAAATGGTGGAGCCGCTGCTGGCAGCCGGTGCGTCGGTAATCGGAGCCAACTGCGGAAACGGTATGGCCGGCATGGTGGAAATCGTCCGCGAGATCAGAAGCGTAAACAGCCGGGTGCCGGTGCTGGTCCATGCCAATGCCGGCATGCCCGAATACCGCGACGGCCAAACGGTTTTTCCGGAGACTCCCGGCGAAATGGCAGCCAACGTGCAGGCGCTGATCGCTGCCGGCGCCAATATCATCGGCGGCTGCTGCGGAACCACACCGCTCCATATCCGCCTTGTAAAACAGGAGGTTGACCGGTTGTGTGACCGGAGTAATTGTTTTTGATCCGAAGAAACTTCCGGAGGCGATTTGTAAAAATTCAGTTTGGATATTAACTGGTTTATTCCTGGAAGTACCTGGGTTATGCAGAAGATACCTTTTCATATTATTTCCGGATTTCTGGGAAGCGGCAAAACCACTTTTCTGAAGCAGATACTCGGGCAGATTCCGGCCGGCGAAAAGATCGGGGTGGTGCAGAATGAGTTTGCCCCGGCCAACATCGACGGCACGGAATTAAAACAGGCCGGCCGCGATTTTCAGCTGCTGGAACTCAACAACGGTTCGGTGTTTTGCGCCTGCCTGCTGGGCGACTTTGTCGATTCGCTCAACCGTTTTGTCGACCGTTGCCAGCCCGACCTGGTGGTGCTGGAAGCGTCCGGCCTCTCGGATCCCACGTCGGTGGCCGAAACACTCTCCCTGCCGCCGCTCTCCGAAAAAATTTACCTGGCAGGCAACTGGTGTGTGGTCGATACCGTTAATTTTAACCGTGGCGGACTGATGCGGCAGCGGATCATTCACCAGGTGCGCGCGGCCGATGTTGTGCTGCTCAACAAGGCCGACCTGGCCGGCGACAAAATTGCCGGCGTCAAAGCGGAAATCCGGCAGATCAACCCTTTTGCCGATCTGCGCGAAACCTCGTTTGGCCAGGCTTTCTTTCAGGAAGAGCTCCAGCCGGTGAAGAAGTTCTATTTTGACCGGGTGGCGCCGCTGGGACGCCCCGATATTCAATCGATGGTTATTAAAAGCGGAAAACGGTTGACCCGCGACCGTCTGGAGAAATTCCTGAACCAGTGGGCGCCGCTGGCCTACCGGATCAAAGGGTTTGTCGCCCTGGCCGATGGCGCTTCGGTGGCCGTGCAGTGCACCCTCGGCACGGTCGAAATTAAACCGGTGGAATGGCTGGCCGGCCCAACCGAACTGGTTGCCCTCACCGACCGGTTTACCCTGCCGGAGTGGAACCGCTCGTTCCGGGAATATGCCGGATGAAACGGGGGCTGACACCGCTTTATCCGTCAGTTTTTTACTGCTTCCGGCCGTCGGCCGCTATTTCTCCGGACCAAAAATCTCCGGGCTATCCGGATTTCTGTAATCGAAAAAATTAATTCCTTTTTGTTGATAAAGTTTCAGCATTGAATTCATCCGTTCGAGGAAACGTTCGCGGTTTTTGGCGTGGCTTTCCGTCCAGGCTGCTTCGGCCAGCGCCGACAAACGCGGATAAAGCATAAATTGCAGCCGTTCGGGGGTGTGAATCGTTTCGCTCCACACATTGGCCTGGATCCCTTTTACCAGTGGGTCGGTTACCGATATTCCGTCTGAGAAATAGTTGTCGGGAAAATCGTACACCGCTTCAATGGGCGCATAACTGCCCTGCCATTTGCGGCCGTGCGTGTGCGTTTTGTTTTGAACAAAATCAAAATAGAGCGGGATGCGCGGGCATAAAACGACCTCGTAATGTTGGGCAATCGCCTTGTTTAGCAGGGGTTTCTGGTCGTGGCGCCACCACATCACCAGCGTGTTGGTGTTCGGAAGTCCTGCAGTAACCACCTCATCCCAGCCCACCACTTTTTTTCCGATCGTTTGAATGGAGTCGGCCATCCGGTTCAGGAAATAGTGCTCCACCTCGACCAGGTTTTTCAGCTTTTGGGAGTTCATCAGTTGCTGCACCTCGGGCAGCGCCGACCAGTGTTCGTTTCCGAAATGAACCTCGTCGCCGCCGATGTGAATATAGTCAGAAGGGAAGAGCCCGGTCACTTCGCGCAGAATGTTGGTCAGGAAGGTGTAGGTGCCTTCTTTTCCGGGGTTGAAGGTGAAGTCGGGATATCGCTCCGAGCCGCCCCCGTTGAATTCGGGATAGGCTTTGACCGCCGCAGTGGCGTGTCCGGGCATGTCGATTTCGGGGATCACTTCGATAAACCGCTGGCGGGCATATTCCACGATTTCGGCAATTTCCTCCTGCGTGTAGAAACGGGCAGGAGCAGCAGGGTCGGTGTGGTTGCCGATTCCGCCGGTGGTGGTTAGCCGCGGATACTGTTTGATTTCGATTCTCCAGCCCGGGACGTCGGTCAGGTGCCAGTGGAATTTATTGAGTTTCTGCAGGGCCATCAGGTCGAGGATTTGTTTGACCTGCTCTTTTCCGAAAAAATGACGCGATTCATCGAGCATAACCCCGCGCCATCCGAAACGGGGCTGGTCTTCTATCACCGCACAGTTGAGCGTACCTCCCGGCTGTGCTTCGTTCAGCAGCTGAAGCAGGGATTGCAGTCCGTAAAAACAGCCCTGGTCCGAGCCGCCTTCAACCACTACTCCGTTTTTGCCGATCGTCAGTTTGTAGGCTTCCGCCCCGCTGATCTGCTTGGTGCGCACCAGCCGGATAAAGCCATTTCGGGATTTTTCGTTTACGGTTATTCCGTAAAAATCTTTTGCCGACCGGGCAAAAACCGGAATCAGGGCGGCCAGCTCTTTTTCGGCAGCCGAAATGGTTAGCTTTGCCGGAACAGCCAGTTGGCCTGGCTGCGGCTGGTAGCGGTTGGGAAATGGGGTGATTGGCTGTGCGTTACACCAAAGCAGTAACAGGGTGGCTAAACTTGTAAAAATTAGACGCATGGTATTGTTATTTTAATAAGCCTGTTTAAGGCTCCCTCAGATTTTGAAAATCCCTCAAAACTACTGTTTTTTTTGATTTTGGCTGATTTGAGAATTTTCTCCGTTGTGGAACCGTTCCTGCCGCTGGTCAGCACTTTCTCAATAACTCTTATTTGATGGTTTTAAAAATAACATGAATTTATAGATTTGTATATCAGTTGTTTATGTGATTTGAGAATGCCTTTGAAATGCCCCGGAATAAATTATGAATATGCCAAATAAAATATTGGTGATCATTTTATAGTTCTTTATTGATTATCAAAATTTACAACAATATCTCTTGTCCTTGATTTTGGAAAAACTATCAACTGTACTATTTTGCCGTTTTGAAAACTGCATTTGACAGTAGTATTTCCGGGTGCATGCAATTTAAAATCAACATCCCATTCTTTGGGCCAGGCAGGAAACAATATGATTTTATCTTCGATGGTTTGCATTAACATTTCTTGAAGACCGATCATTCCGCTTCCTCCCCAGTTATGATCTGGAACCCAGTCGTGACCAGGGCCCCAAAACGTTGGAAAACGGCGTTCGCTGTCCTGTAACTTTTTGATATTATAATCAGCTGCTTCTTCAGTCATTCCCATTCGGGCAAAGAAAATACCGTCTTGATGCCAGCTTTGCACCATATTTTTAGGAAATTTTCCATGTTTCCATGTGTTTCTGAAAATAGTCATATCATCTTTTCCAAGATAAAAACGATTAAACGGGAAAAGGGGATAAAATTGAGGGCATTCCACATTCTGGTATTTCAACCACGACCATGCGGGTTTTATTATTCTATCGCCATCTACCTCATCATAATCAAAATCAGGAATACTATTTAAGTATTCCTTGTAATATTTTCTTTTTTCAGTATCGAGGTATTTTTCGTCCAGTATCAGCAATGCTTCAAGGCAAGCTTTCAGACCTGCTGTCAAATCTGACGGATTTTTTGCCCCCCGATATGATTCGCATGAAGTAGATGGATAAATCACAAGTTTGCCATTTTCATCAAGTTCATTCCCGTTACGCATCTTCTGGCGCAACCGGTAGTGTTTATCGAAGAATATTAACGATTGTTCTATAAAAGGGATATAAGCAGAAATGTCGTTCCCAGTGAAGCGATGGTATTCCAAAATCATATAAGCATGTTCTACTTGCGATTCCCAATGATAAGCAATTGATCCGTTGGCCATTATTCCTTTCTCTACTACCTCTCCAAAACCAGTTGCAGCATTTGCACGCGGATCGCCAAAGGGTATTTCCTCTCCTCTGATACGATAGTTGTAATCATTCTGCCAACCCCATCCATCTCCCATAGCAATTCCGGGAACACTGGTATATTCGCAATAAATTGCTCCTTCGTGTCCAAAATATTTCTTTACCCGCGCTGTAGCGCCGGGCAGCCCTTTTCTATAGAGTTCAAATTGGGGCAAAATGGCATCAAAATCCCCGGATTTAAGCATTGGCCAATATAACAAACGTTGATTCTGGGCTGTAAAAACTGCCCCGCCCCATTGCCGCCAGTCTGGATCGTGAACTACCTTTTCGTTTACCAGCACCGGATCAAATGTTAGGTTTCCTCCGTTGAATTTTGCCGGATATTCGCCAAATACATTTCCTCCTAGCTGGTAACGGAACAACTGATAATTTCGCCCCATTTGCCAAACTGGATTTTTGGGATCCGGATTTTTAGACTGAATAAAAATGTAACTTCGGTTCCAGAACTGATGCCACCAGTCAACTGTTTTTTCAAACGTCTGTTCTGGATTTTTAGTGGCGGCATCCTTTACTTTCGAAAGGTTTTCTTTCCATTCTTCAATAGTTTCGGTCTGCCCGATATTGGTTGCAATTAAAATCAAGTGATTTTTTTGAGGGTTCTTAGTTTTCAGTTTCCATGATTTAAACGGAGTTTGTTGATAGATGCCTTCTCCGACTTCACCGAATACGAAATTTTCGCCAAACAATATGCCCCCAAAAGTGCGATTTTTCAAATCGTCGGTAATCTCTGCGGCATATTCTTCCAAACCCTGTTGTTCAATAAGCACTTCAGGGATAAGTTTATTCGTGGGATTTCTGTGAAAGAATGTTATCCCATCGGTAGTTTGTTCAATGATATCTTTCGACCGAATTACTTTCCCCGGATAACCTTCCAGGTTAAATGCGGAAAAACGTTCCTTTTTCTGCGGTTCGCCCGACAATTCCATACTTTCGGTACGCCAGCTTTCATACGAAACCGTGACATCAGTATTTTGATTCGACTTTACATCGATATAAATTACCGGGTGAAAAACATCGATCCACAGTTTCAGCTTCGTTTTGAGCACGTCTGGAGAGCCATTTTTTTCAGATTCAATTTCGATATATCCGTCTTTTAGCTTCAGCTCCTGACGGAAAAAAGATTCGCCTTCAAACGGATCTGGGCTTAGATGTAAGCGAAACCTTCCGAGTTTTAAATATTGGCCGTTTTCGTCCATGCTGCCACTTCTTTGTAGATAAAAAAGAATATCACCGTTTTCCACCCAAACATTACAGCCAATGTCTCCGCCAACTAGCGGCATCGATTCTGAGGCATTTTTGCTTTGTGTCCTCCAGATAATGTTATATTGTTCGTAATTTTCCGGAACATTTTGCTTTATGGTACATGCCTGAATTAAAAACAATCCAGACAAAACAATCCGGCTAAGCTTAACTTTTTTCATTTGTCAAAATTAATTGTTCTTTTAAATGGCTTTTAATTCTCCTACTTTAGTCATTTTCCTGTGAGAGGAACGGTTCTTATAGTTGTTAAGTCAGTTAGGAAATTTCATTTCTTTTTCAGACCATAAAAATTATATTGCTTTTCCTCTGTTTCAACAGGTTCAATTTTGAGATCAGCCGTATTTTTAGTGTATAAAATCATTTCTTTCCCTTTTTCAATATTCAGAACAAAAGTACTTTCACTTGCTTTTTTTATTTTGCCTCCGGAGATTTTGAATGTACCATTAAATTCGGGCTCAATGATGCAAAGTTCTCCTGTGTTATTTTTTACCCTGACCCAAACTACTTTACCATTTTCTTTTTTTGCTGAAACTTCAAACCCTCCTTCTGCTCTCAGGTTGTGAAAAACAACATCTTTCCAGCTATCGGGAACTCCGGGGAAAATACGGATTTTATCGCCCCAGCTTTGAATAAGCATATCCAGCAACATTCGGCATAACCCCCCATAGGTTTCGGAACAAGGATTTCTGCCTTCAGCATGAAAGGTATTTGGATAGAAATTGGGAGAAGCCAAGGCAAGGTTCAAATGTTTTAATGCGTTTTCGCCGTCTTTTACAGACGAATACATTGAACTTATTACAGCTTGTGTCCATGTATTGGGAATAGCAGGCGATCCCCAATATTTTAATGATCGAAGTATGACTTCCCTGTTTTGTGGCTGATCCCAATTAGTCAAGTAATACGGATAAATCTGGAACAAATGACACCAATGGCGATGCATTAGAGGCGCTGATAATTGCGCCGAACACATATAACCGTTTTCATCGACAGGAAACGGTAATAAATGATCAACCACGTATTGCCACTTTAATTCCAAAGAGTCTTTTAAGTGTAACTGTTTATTTATTTTCAATAGTGTTTGGCAACCCCATTTCAACGACGAAAGATCGTAATTTGTATCTGTAGCTTCAGTTGATTCAGGAGAATGCCCGTAAGGTGTATGGACAATTCCGTTTTCATCGGTATATACCTCGTGTAACATCAAATTTACGGAACGTCGTAAAAGCGGGAAGAAATGATTTTTTAAATAGTCTTCATCCATTGAGACCCTATAATATTCCCACAAATAGTAGCACAAATAAGTCAAGTTGGAGCGTTCGGGGGCTTCGGGAGACGGCCACGTAAGGGTGCTTTCGTCCATGTCAGGCCCGGTGCAACGAGAAACCCCGGCCGAATTGTACTGCCATTTTTCAGGAGCAGCAGCAATGAGTTTGTCGTTCATTTTAATCAGATAATCGGGCAATGTGGAAGCTAGTTTCAGTTGATTGGAAATATGCAGCGAGCTGTATAGCATTTGAGTATTCAGGTTCCACCAGATGCCAGGCCAGCTTGTTTGTTTATACCACGGTCCCATTAAATCACAAAGCGGGCCTTCTTCTCGCATCATACTTGCAAATTTATATTGCTGGATCCAATATACACTTTCCATTCTTGTATGCGGTACCGATATAAAACTACGGGTGTAAAAATCATTCCACCATGCACGGTGTTTTTTGATTTCCTCATCCGTTTTTTCTGGAATTGAGATCTCTTTGATTTTTTCCACTGCCAGTTCTACCGATTCTTTTCCGGGATAGCTGTCCTGGATGGTCACAAACAGCCTAGTTTTTCCGCCGAAGATTTTTGTAATCTTCCAGGCAATGGTGTAGCTGCCGCCGGCATCCCTTTTCTGAGTGCAAACATGAATCCCATCGATAAACGACCATTCAGGTAATGGATTCAGGTAGCGTTTTCCTACCTTTGGATTCCGGAATACAATGGATGCATCGGGATGATACATCCAGTAGCACTGAAGTCCCAGAGGAACTTCCATTTCGACCATAATGGCATTATAATCGCGAAAAACAAGCGTTTTAAGTGTCATGTCACCTTTTTCGGGGACAGTAATATTCAGTCCGGTTTCGGCATTGTACAGATCAAGGCGACCGTTTGCATTCGAAAAAGGATAATTCATTTCCAACGTGAAATGGCCGATGGGAAGGCGTCCGTTATCCACAATACTATTGGCATTGGAATTCCGGTGTTCCACCACATCCGCTCTGCCGATGTCCAACCTGAGTTTCTCACCTTCTGGGGCATAAAGTAAAGCACCTAACAATCCATTTCCCAGAAACGGTGCAGCAAAATAATCATCGGGCATCCTCTCCCAAATCAGATCGTGCCTAGATAGAAATTCCTTCCAGTTTACCTTATCTGTAACCATCCCGGATCTTGTTCCGGCAAAAATGTGAGTATTTAGTAAGAATAGTAAAATACTCACATATTGCGCTTTCTGCCATATCTCAATGGGAATGGATGATTTCTCCATGTTTTGTTTTTATCTGGTTTACTTGTATCACATCATTTTTTTCAGATCACGTGACTCTCCCGGTTTTAAGGTTACTTCCAACGTTTTTTCGTTATATTGAACCGTGCATGTTCCTCCTTTCGGAGAAGAGATTACAGCCGTTTTCAGCAATTGGTTATCCCAGCTGATATCCATAAAAAATCCGCCCCTTGCCCGCAGGCCTTTAACTCTTCCTGAAGACCAGGCATCAGGCAGCGCAGGTAAAAGATGGACAATATAATTGCCGTTGTTATCTTTTCTGTGGCTCTGGATCAGCATCTCTGCCATTCCAGCGGTTGCCCCGAAGTTGCCGTCGATCTGAAAGATACTTCTTGCATTTAACAGGTTGGTTTCCATACCCGAAGAAATCAACGACCTGAGCGACTGTACTGCCTTTTCCCCATCATACAACCAGGCATACATAAGCATGGCATGTGCTGCGGCCCAGCCACCACCACCCTGTCCGTTTTTTTGCCGCCAGTCAAGGCTTTTGCGGGCTGCTTCATATAAATTTGACGTTTCCGACGTAAATAGCGCAAATGGATGTAACCCCAGTAAATGTGAAAGATGGCGATGTCCAGGTTCGTTTTCAACCATTTCATCTCTCCATTCCATAAGTTTTCCGTTTTTATCCACCGTAAATTCCGGGAGTAAATGCTGCGCTGTTTCAATCTGCTCGCAGATTTGCTCTGTAGTCCCAAGAATTTCCGCCGCTTCAAGTGTGGCCTGAAAAACCGCCCTGATCACTGAGAGATGATAGGTGGAAGTGGCTGTGATTCTAATTTGCCTTCCTGTTTCCTGATCGATATATGCATTTTCGGGCGATGCTGAGGGGACAAAATGCAATCTGCCCTCTTGGTCAAGGATCAGTACATCCAGGATAAACTTGCTGGCTCCTGACAGCAATGGGAACAATTCATTTTTTAAAAAATCATGATCCCTTGTGAATTCGTAATGATCCCAAAGATTCATGACCATCCACGCACCAGCTAGCGGATCAAGCACGCCGTTGATAAATTGGGATTCCGGAGTTGAAGCAGAGGGTGTAAATCGGCCAAGCGGATTGGTGGCAAGACATGCAAACCAGCCATCTGAACCATACATCTCCTTAGCCAGTGGTCTGCTCAGTTCGGCAAGTGCAGTAAACCAGTTGATAAGCGGGCGGTTGGTCTCCGAAAGATTCGTTACATCCGACGGCCAGTAATTCATCTGCAGATTCACATTGAGATGATAATCTGCTTCCCAGGGGGCCCATTCCCTTTCATTCCACTTGCCCTGTAAATTGGCTGGAAGTATGGCAGGATTTCGGGAACTTCCCATCAATAGATAACGACCAAACTGAAACAGTTTAATCATCAGGTTGTTGTCTTCGGCGCCTGCACCAAATGCTGCAAGTTGTTTATCCAGAGGGATGGTATCATTTGATGATGGTCCGAGATCCAGACTCACCCTGTTGAAGATTGTACTATGCTCACGAACATGTGCACTTTTCATTTCATCCCACGATTTTTCCTGAACCGCCGTTAAAATATTATCTGCCCTTTTTCCTGGATCCAGTGAAGAATCAAAATTAAGTTTCTGTAGGTTATAGTCAGTGGTAGCTGTAAAGACCACTAAAATATCATCGGTTTCATTTATTTTAAGGATCTGACCTTCTGGATTTATCTGTCCTCCCTTGCTCTTTACGGCTAATCGTCCGGCAAAGCGCATATGTTTCCCGCCTGGACCTGAACTTCCCGCATTGTCATCATAGGCATCAGGCGCTTCAATATCGACAATCTGCCCATCCATATGTATCCTTCCATCTGGGAAAACTGAAAACGATGCGTCTTTAAACCGGCTCAGTGCAAGCGCTAAATTCAGTTTTTCTTTTCCTGTAGAGGTGATTCTGACACACAGTACGTCATCTTCTGCAGAAATAAAAGCTTCCTGGGTAATTTTTGTTTCTCCGGAAAGATACTCAACACGCGAAATTCCAGATACCATGTCCAGTTCTCTCCGGTAATTCGAAATCGGGCCAGCCAAATCCAAATCGACCAAGAGGTCACATAAGGGTTCATACGACCTGAAAGATGTAGGGCGAACCGTTAGTTTTTCCACACCAAAATCATGAGCTTCGGCAAGTTTTCCTGCCATAACCAGTTTTTGGATCTTTTTGAGGTTTTTGAAATAGTTTTCCGGTACCGGATTAATCTGGGTTCCGGCCCATAAACTTTCCTCATTCAGCTGAAAACGGCTGGTATCGGTACCGCCGTAACACATGGCCGCCATCCGGCCATTACCAAGCGGAAATGCGTCGGCCCATTTTTCTGCAGGCTGATCATACCAAAGCTTGACCTCCTGGTGTTCCGGTGAGGAACATGACAAAATGAGATGACTTAGCAGAAAAGAGAGAATTATTGGTGCAATAGTTTTCATTTAGTGAGATTTTTAAAAATTATTCAAATTATTTCCACGCACAAATTTTCAATCTACGATCTATAAATCCCATAATTACGCTTGTTTTTCAACCTGATTTTCAACAGTATGGAATAATTATTTATCCATTTTTCTTTTATATAAACATCGGTTTTTAAACTGTTTTACTATAAGAGGCTTCTTCAGGTTGATGACAGAAGTCCTGAACAGTTTTTTTGTAATTACCTTTTTTTTAACGTTAATTCGTTCATCTGATCATTACACGCAAGCAGACTTGATATTTGTTTCTTTAAGTAATTCCGGCAAAATCGGGGTATGATTATGCCTTAGGTGGTAGGGATCCTTTACTCCCTCGGGGAAAAAACATATCCAGTCAAATCCGTGAAAAGAAATTATTCGTTCGGAATATATTTTTCATTCCAAAAAATGGGAAGCTGATCCAACTATTTGAGATCAGCTTCCCATTAAAGTATTAGTTATATCCCGGATTTTGTTCGAGAACAGCTTCGGTGTTTCGTTCGATTTCAGAATAAGGAATAGGCCACAGGTTATGGTAATCTTGAATGGATGTTCCTGCGCACTCATAAGTTCCAGTTATGTCGGTATATGAATAATTATATTTTCGGTTACGTTCTGCCAGTTTTTCGGTACGGCAAAGCGTCAGCATACGTGGTTCTTCATAATACAGTTCCCGTAAACGTTCGTCGAGAATATAATCAAGATCCATTTCTGAGGATACTGCCGGTTTGGCATTTGCACGTGCCCGGATAACATTGATGTCGGCTGCGGCAGCCACTTTGTTATTCTTCCCGACATAGGCTTCTGCGCGTAACAAATATGTCTCTGCCAGACGAAACATGTACATGTCGCGAAATGTGCTGTTCCCGTTATTAGTCACCAAATGTTCACCGAATGCGGTCAGCAAAGGATTTCCATTCGCATCCCTCTGCCAGTAATCCTCCGGAATATCACCCATTACTTTTTTCATCACAAACGGGAACCATTGCCGAGCTGTTGCTTTTTCTGAATATCCATCGGCAACAAACCATTTCCCGAAAGCAAGCGAGGCCGGATTATCTATTTTAAAATCGCGTATGATGTTATGTTCCGATATACGCATGTCATTCGGGTCGTCTTCCCATATTCCAAACATCACATAGTCTGTCGGGTGCATCCATGCTATACTGCGGCCTCCTTTTTCAGCCGTGACGCCCCTGAAAGCCGTAGTTGTTTTCCCACCCGCAGTAACATTGATATTTTGATAAAAAGGATTAAATTTCCATGGCCAACTATCATTTCTCATAGACGCCGGATTAAGATAATCGTACTGCATTATCCAGAGTGATTCCTTGTTTCCCGAGCTCCTGTTTTGGTTACCTGTTTTGAATAAGTCTGAATAAACATCGCCGGGCTGCTCAAGTTTGGAACCAAAGCGTTCTGTCATCAGTTCCATTGCAGGATAGTCAATTACTGCTGATGCTGCTGTGATTGCATTATCAAACTCACCCAGTGCAATATAGATCTCCGAAAGCAGGTGTTGCGCCATCTGTTTCGAAATTTTACCGTCTTTGATCGCATCAATATTTTTCAGTAATGATACTGCTTCCTCCAGATCTTTTTTCGCTTGTGTGTAGGTTTCTGTTCGGCTAGAACGTACAAAATCGCGGCGAGGTGCGGTGATTTCTTCCGAATATAAAGGAACTCCACCAAACAAATTAGCCAGGATACGGTATGCGAATGCCCGGAAAAATAGCGCTTCTCCCCGTAGTACATTCTTGTCGACTTCCGGGATGTCAGCATTGCTGATGCGCGTTAGAATTAAGTTTGCCTGATTAACCATAAAAAACGAGTTGTTCCATACATGATTTAATAATGCATTTTCGGGAACCATTGTGGCAGCATATGTGTTGAGCCTATCGAAAGCAGCTGTGCAATATCCCAGATCGGTGCCATGATAAAGTGAGAAAAAGCCATCATCTGTGGAATAAATAAATATATCACCAGGTCTACGATATAACATATTTACTGCCGCCTGAAAATCGGAGGCCGTAACTAACGAATTTTCTGCTGTATAAATAGCCAGTGGTTCTTCTGTCAGAAATTCGTTTTCGTTGCAGGACATGAGGGTAAATAAAGTTATCAAACTCAATAATCCCGTTATTTTAAATGTTTTTTTCATGTCTCTTCGATTTTAAAAGTCAAAGTTAATGCCTAATGAATATGTTCTCAAAAGTGGGTAATCTCCTCCCAATCCTGTACTTGTTTCCGGGTCCCATCCATCCCAATCGGTAATGGTAAAGAGATTGGTGCCTGTTAAGTGAATCTTGAAGTTGTTCACACCAGCTTTTTTCAAAAGTTCAGATGGTAAGCGGTATGATAAGGTAAGATTTTGTAGACGCACAAAACTTCTCTGAATATACGGCGAATATGCATTACCCAACGCTGCCGTAAAATATCCGGGCTGTCTGTAACGTGCATTCGGATTTTCCGGTGTCCAGTAATCCCATTTAAAACTATTGTTCTGATAAATATTATCTGGATTAGACAGTCCACTGGCAGGTTGTGCGTAATAATAATCCTTTCCGCCCTGGATAGAATTGATGAACGCCTTCAGTTCCCAATTCTGATAATGAAATACGTTTTCTATACTGAAACGGTACGATGGATCAGTATAGCCAAGAATTGTACGGTCGTAAGCAGCTGTGTAGGCGCCGTCAGGCTTTCCGTCAGGTCCGCTGATATCCCGAACTTTATACGTTCCGTAGGTGAAACCTTGTGGTATAATACCTGCCTGGTGATCCGCTATTTGCCACATTCCGATCTGTTCAAAATCATAGGCTACTCCATAAGGATGACCAATGAAAATTTTACTTGACACGAGGTCATCCTCTTTGCCGTCGCCATCATGGTCAATACCAAGAATACTGATCACTTTATTCCGGTTTTGAGAGAAATTTACTGTAATATCCCAGCCAAAATTTTTTGTTTGGACAGGAATTCCGGTGATTGTGAGTTCAGCACCGCGATTCGCCAGTTTTCCGATGTTGGTCGGAATCGAGCTGATGTTATTGTTTAGTACTGGGATGTTTATGTTGTAAAGTAAATCAAATGTATTTGACCGGTAATATTCGATATTGCCAAAAATTCTGTTGTTCAATATGTTGTATTCCAAGCCAACATTAAATGCATTTGTAGTTTCCCATTTCAGATTGTCGTTCGCCATGGCATTGAGGTATACACCCTTTTCGGCAGATGCTCCATCTCCATACAAATAAGCATCCATTGAACTCAACTTGGCCAAAGTCTGATAACGCCCTACAGTACGGTTACCATTTGAACCGTAGGAGATCCTAAGTTTCAGGTTATCCACCCATTCCAGATTGTCTTTTATAAAATTTTCTTCGCTAATGCGCCATGCTGCGGCTACAGAAGGAAACCAGGCGAACTTGTTGTTTTTTCCAAAACCTGAGAATCCGTCGCGACGAATTGTTCCCGTAAAGCTGTAGCGGCTGTTGTAAGTGTAAGCAAGGCGCAGCATGGTATAAAGGCTCGTTTCCTTCCATGCATCAGAAGAAATAACTTGTCTTTCAGCATTCGCTGCCCCAAGATAATTGTATCCCAATGCATCGTTTGAAAAATCCGAACCAGAGGCGTTTGTACGTTCCCATTCCCTTTCTTCAGCACCGTAAACCAATGTGGAATGGACATCATGTTTCCCGAATGACTGCTTATAGGACAGGATATGGTCAGCCGTCCAACTGTACTGGCTGTCGTTCTGTTTGTTTCCCGAACCAAGCAGTTCTGCACCCCATGGATTGAATGTAAAATCCTTGTCCATTATCAGGTTTTGAGAAAAGTTCAGTCGATAGTTCAGTCCTTTTACAAAAGGAATATCCATATCGGTATAGAAATTACCGAAGAAATTGTAACGCTTGTCGAGATTGTCCTGCTGACGTGCTAGTGCCGGATTCAACGTACCCTTATACGGATAAATGATATAATTCCCTGTTTCCTCATCCACGGAAGGAACAACCGGAGGTAGGGTGCTACCCATACTTGCAATACCCGACCAGTCGCTCAGGGTAAAAAAAGTCTGAGCACCTACTTTGAGCCAGTCGGTGATTTTCGTGTCGAGGTTGAGACGGATGTTATATCGTTTGTAGGTATCATTGATCACCAGATTTTCCTGGTCAGTCAACCCGACAGATATGAAATAATTACTCAGTTCGCTCCGCCCCCTGACGCTGATGTTGTGCATTTGAATGTATGGATGATCGTTTGTACCCATTTCCCACCAGTCGGTTTCCACACCAGCAATGTAACCATTCACTGCATTCGCGTCCATGAGGAATTTAGTAACGTCCCACGTTGGGTTGGGCTGTAATAAGTCTGGACCTGTGCGACTCAATTCAAGCCACCTGTCAGCAATCAGTTGCAAAAAACCTTCCTTATCCATTGGCCGCATTTTGTTGTTGGTAGATTCCTGTATGGTGTAAGAACCAGTATATTCAATAACAGGTTTACTCATGGTTTTGACTGTCTTGGAAGTAATAAGAATGACACCATTACTAGCTTGTGAGCCGTAAATTGCTGCAGCACTGGCATCCTTTAAAACATCTATTGATTCAATGTCATTTGGGTTTATATCCACTAGACTCCCCCGATAGATGATACCATCCAATACAATCAACGGACTTTGCCCTCCGGATATAGAAGTACGCCCGCGAATAGTTATGGAAGGATCGCTGCCTGCTGTATTTACAGCACCCACATTCAGTCCGGGGATGGTTCCCTGCAACGATTGTCCTAAACTGATATTCGGAGATTCCTGTAGTTTGGTTAAATCAGCACGAACAACGGAACCCGTTATATCACTTTTTTTCATGGTTCCGTAACCAATTGCCACGACCTCTTCAATGCCGATGGCATCTTCCACCAATTTTACATTGATTGAAGCTTTTCCTTCAACGGCAATTTCCTGCATCTTCATCCCGACAAACGAAAACACCAGCGTGGCTTCTGCAGGGATATTGCTTAAGGAGTAGTTTCCGCTCACATCGGTAACCGTCCCATTAGTAGTTCCTTTAAGCAACACAGTTACTCCAGGTAATGGTTGGTCAGCTTGGTCGGTGACTTTACCCGTAACGGTTTTGTGCTGTTGCACAGCCACTGCGTCTGCCTGGGCAGTGGTCAGCACAATTTGGCGGTCTATGACCAGGTAGCTTACGTTGGTGTGGTCAAACAGCCTCGAAAGAATGGCTTCGATGTTTTCCTGCTTTACTTCGATGTCCACCTTGCGCTCCACGTCAACCAGCTTTTGGTTAAAGAGGAAATAAAACTCGCTTTTGTCTTCGATTTCGTTCAGCACATCAATTACCTTGCTTCCTTTCATATTCAGTGAAAGGCGCGTTTGCTGCGAATAGGTTGTCGTGGCCCAGGCCTGGGCTGCCAACACCAAAAGAAAAAATACACTTAGCCGCATAATTTTCCATAGTTTAGTTAGGTTCGGAAATGGCTCCGCCCCACAAATCCGTTTTTTTTTCATAAATTTGGAACATTAAGTAGTTAAACAATTAAATACGTGTAACACTGCTTGATACAACAGGAGCGTGGTGCCAACACCTCCTGTTTTTTATTTAAATTCTTTCAGTTTTTCAGGATTGATTTTTAAGATTATTTGTCGTTTCCGGTATACCCCGTCGGGGCTGCTTACCCTTTCTGCCTCTGTGTAAGAGATAGGCGTTGTCAGGGCAAGGAGTTTCAGAACCTCATCCAACTGTTCGTCAGCAAAAGTGGCGTGAAAGGTGTATTTTTTCAGTTGAGGGGCTGCCACTACGATTTCAGCATTGTACCACCGGCTTAACCTTTGGGCAACCTGTTCCATGTTTTCATTCCGGAATACCAGTTTGCCTTCGGTCCAGGAGGTGTACTGGGTTGCTATAACCTCTTTGTTGACAATTCTTTGCCGGTTGGTATCAAAAGTTATCTGCCGGTCGGGAGTGAGTGTTGCGAGGTGTTTCCCGTTGTTTTGTGAAATGTCAACGGCGCCGCGTAACAGGGTTACCTCTTCGGTTGGCTCTTCCGGATAGGCTACCACATTAAAGGTAGTCCCTAATACTTTGATGTCGAGATTTTCAGTATGTACATAAAAAGGGGACTCCTTCCGCTGTTTTACATCGAAGTAGGCTTCCCCTGCCAATTTTACCTGCCGTTCTGTCCCAAAGCGGACGGGGAATTTCAGGGTTGAGCCACTGTTGAGAAAGCCGGTGGTACCGTCGGGGAGTTCAAACTTGGTGCGTACCCCCAGTGGGCACTGGATTTCGGCATAGGCGTTGCCAACCGTAGAGCTGTCGCGGTGAAGCCACCAGTAAACGAGGAAGGAGAGTGCCAGCGGGACAATCAAAATAGCTGCTGTGCGCCTGAAAAGCTCCCAGCCTGATTTTATTTTTCGACTGCTGTTCTCATCAAGTTTGATGCGGTGTTGTATTCTGTCGAGAAGGTAGTCCACATCTCCTTCCGGCAGTTCGTCGTGCCCCCATTCAAGCCAGTGTTGCTCCATCGCCTGACGGATATCCTCCCCTTTTTCGAGCTCTTTCAGGAGGAGTCTATAATCCTTCCGAGAATAGTTTCCGGAGAAAAAACGTTTCAATATATCTGTGCGTGCTGTCATCAGCTTTTTTTCAGAAAGTTGAAAAAACAATTAAAATTTGTGTCCAAAGTCGGATCGTAAGATGAAGTCCGCCTTTATTGATATATAGGGTTGAGAATTCCAATTCCCCTAGTTGAAACAAAAAATAAAAATCACGGGTGGTCAGGCCGCTATTTTGAGGGGGTGTCAGGCAACTGTGTGCAGCCGGTTTTTTTCGTACTAATTTTTCAGGAACAGCAGAAAAAAGAGTAGGCCGGCCCCACTTTCATTATCCAGACCTCTCCTGAGTGACTTCATCGCTTCGGTCAGGTGGTTCTCAACCGTTTTGGGAGAAATACCCAGTTTTCCGGCAATTTCTTTCACCGGTATCCCCTCTTTTTTTCGCAGGAACACAATCTCTTTTTGACGGGGAGGAAGTTCGTCAATGAGTTGGTCAACCAGTTCCAGCAACGACTGGTAATTGGTACGTTCGTCCAGTTCGTCGTTAAAATGGAGCGAAGCCTCCACGATTTGACGACGGTAGGCTTGTTCACGACTGATCTTCAGGAAGAGGTCGCGAATGTGGCGGTAAGCAATTGTGAAAAGATAGGCCTGAAAAGAGCACTCTGTTTTGAGGGATTCGCGGTTGTTCCAGATCTTCAGAAACACTTCCTGAACCACCTCTTCCGCTTCAGGTTTCGATTTAAGGTACCCCAGTGAAAAATGGTAGAGCCGCTTCCCGTACAGGTGAAACAGTTCGTCAAAAGCGTGCGGGTCGCCTTTTTTTAAGGCTGCCACCCATTGTTTGTCGATATTTTCTGATTTAGTTTCCAACTAAAAAAATGAGCGAAAGTCAAATTAAGTAATAATAAACAATATTCAGAACGGGGTGTGCCCTTCTTTCAGGATTTCGTGCAGGCTGATTTTTTGAAAAACCATGTCGGCCTGACTGCTTTCGTACAGGATTCCGATGGTTTGTTCGTCCACTGCCGTCAGCGAAGAGTAGCCGCGTCCGGTGCCTTCATCCAGTAACAGCCAGTATTCCGGCGGCCAGGTTTTTCCATCATCCCGACTTATTTTGATGGTCATCTGGTGACGTCCTTCGCGGGAGTTGGGATTGGAGAAGAGGAGCAGGGTCTGTTTTTGTCCGTCCTGGTGAAATTCATGTTTAAAAAGGGAAGCCATACAAACCGGTTCAGTCAGCGTGGTGCGGGAGGTGGGGTGTTCGGTCCAGGTTTGTCCCAGGTCGCTGGTAACCGCCACTGACCTTCCGTTGGTTCTGGTTTTACTGTGGTTGCGGTTATCGCGGATGTTCAGCATTAAACTTCCGTCGGAGAGCTGCGCCACGGCACATTCGGTGGTGTTGGTGGTGGCCGGGCGGCTGGTTGTCCAGGTTTTGCCGCCATCTTGGCTAAAGGTGATGTTGGAGAAGGGTTCTCCGGTTTCATCGCGTCCCTGGGTGGGGAAAACCAGCGTACTGTCGGCGAGGGTAATGCCGTTTCCGGGCGCCGGCGCCCACAGCCACCACGACTCCGGTTTGCATACACGGGTGAGGTTTTCGGGGTCACTCCAGGTTTGGCCGTCGTCGCTGCTGCGGGTAATCAAAAATTGCGAGGTCTCTTTGACGCCGAAGCCGGGTTGCGATCCTTTGTCGCGCCACTGGTGGTTCCACACGGTGCTGTCGGCGGTGAGTCCTTCGCGCCACCTGCCGGTCGGATCGATTACGCCGTGCATCCAAAGTCCGGCCAGGAAAATGTTGTCCGAATTTTTGTCAACCAGGATGCAGGCGTCACTCACACCGTTAAATTTTTGAGGCAGCCCGCCCCATTCGCCCCTGTCGAGGGCGATTTGCATCGGTTTCCATGAGTTGCCGCCGTCGGTGCTGCGCTGCACCCCGATGTCGATATCGCCCTGCAGATCGCGGGCGCTGGTCCGGCGCGCGTCGTAAATGGCCAGCAGCGTGCCGGCGTTGGTGGTGGCCAGTCCCGGAATCCGAAAGGTGTGTACCCCGTCGTCGCCGTGTTGCCGCAGCGCCACGCCAAAACGCTGCACGATCTGCTTCTCTTCTCCGGCAGGTTTGAGGGTGCCGCGGCTGGTGACGATCTTCTCGCACGACGCATCGGCAAAATGGAGCAGGTTGGCATGGTCTTTCAGTTTGACGCCCAGCAGCAGGTGGTTTTTTCCGGCAGCCAGCCTCACGGTTCCCTGAAACCGCAGTTTGGCAGCCGGTTGTGCGGGTTTTCCAAACAGCGAAATATCAGCCGGAATCGCAGTGGCGTTGATCTCACTGTGATCGCCGCACCAGAAGAGCGAAAAACTGTCGAGGTCGTTCAGGTCGGTCGTGCCCGCCGTACTGATGACCACCTCCCGGAGCGTGGTTCCGGCGGTAACGTCGTCGGTTGTGATTTCCATGCGCAACATTTCGTTGAATGCTTTTCCTTTCAGCAGCGGGAGTTGCCGCTGCCGCTGAACGACCTGAATGCCGGCGATGACCTGGCTGCTGGCGCAAAAGCCTGTCAGGAGGAGAATCAGCCAGACCGGAAGAAGGTGGTTTATCGTTTTCACAGGTTTGATCTTTTGAGGATGTGACGATTTTGATCCAATTAGTGGTCCACCAGGTGGCCGGGGAGTTTACGCTCCTGTTTTCTGGTTCTTCGCAGTTTTTTGGGACAGTACCAGAGCCAGAAACCGGTTCCGGTGAAGAGCAGCAGCGCTATGCCGGTTACCGAGGTGTAAATCAGTTTGATTTGACCGTTGCCGGTGTTGAAGTATCGGTCGAGGATGGATCCGTCGTGGATATTTTCAATCAGGTCGGAGCGGCGGTGCTCGAGGTGAAGCAGCTGGCCGGTGGCGCCGTCTAACTGCAGGCCGGTGTAGTTGGCGGCAAAAACGAATTTGACCATCCCTTTGTCGGGGCGGATGTCGATTCGTTCCAGTTCGGTGCTGAAGTCAGCGCCAAATTTTTCGCGGAGGAACCGGCAGGCGTTTTGGTGCAGGCTGTCCACCGGAAGCCAGTCGGCCAGGTTGGTCGAACTGCCCTGATAGGAGCGGGGCAGGATGAGGCCGCCGCTGTGTTTTTTCCAGCCCAGCAGCAGGCCGGTTGCCGAGATGAAAAAGAAACAGATAAACAACAGTATGCCGGTGGTCCGGTGGATTTTGCGGGTCAGGCGTAAAAAGCCGGCCTGCCGGCTGCGGGAACTTTTTTTCAGATGCATAGAACAGGTCAGGTTTTGGTAATTGCCGCAATGGTACTCGGTTGGGTTTAAAACTGGTGGTTTGCCCGGTTTTAACCGATCCGTTTTAACTCTTCTGCGGATATAATGTTTGATGTTGGTTTAGCATTTCAATGAACTGCCGGATTCTTCCGGCGCGCAACGCGGGTTGCCTGGCGGTTTGAATCCGGTAAAGGAGGGCATACCGGTTGGTTTTGTCGAGGGTTTCAAAAAAGGCGCTGGCTGCTGGATTTTTCTCCAGCGCTTCCCTGAAATCATCCGGAATTTCGATGGTTCGTTGCGAGTCGTAGGCAGAGTCCCAGGTTCCGTTCTGTTGCGCCACTCCGATCACGGCCAGTCCGGCAGGTTTCATCTCGCCGCTGGCCATGAGGGCCAAGGCTTTTTCCTTGTTGATTTTCGACCAGGCGCTTTTGGGTTTTCGGGGGGTAAAGCGCTGCAGCCACGATTGGTCGTCGTATTTGTTCAACAGCCCGTCGATCCAGCCGTAACAAAGCGCAACGTTCACCGCCTCGTCGTAACTGATCGATTTGAGGCTGCTCTTTTTGCGGGCCAGCCTGAGCCAGATTCCGGGCTGGGTGGCGCCGTTTTCTTCGAGCCAGCCCGCCCACTCCTCGCTGTCTGTAAACAGGCACACCGGTAAATTTTGATATTGCTGCTCCATTTTGTTGCTGTCGCTCTATTTCTCCCGATCTTTCAAAGTAAATTAAAAAAATAGCAGGAGACAACTGTTTCTGGCTCCTGCCGGTTGAAAAATGAGGGGGTGAAAAGACTTATTTGCGGGAGTGCAGGGCGATACGGTTTCCTTCGGTGTCGAGGAAAAGCCCCATGTAGCCGATCTCTTCCGTGATCAGGGTTTTGTCGCGCAAAACCACTCCGCCGGCCGCTTCAACGCGCGCCAGCTCGTTGGCCAGGTCGCCCGAGTGCGCCGTGAAGTAGAGCAGCGTGCCGTCGGTCGAAGGTTTGTAGTGCTCCTGCTGAAAAACCAGCGCGCCGCTGCTTCCCAGGCCATTTTCCAGCCACGGGAAAAACGCCATCTCTAAATGGCCCATCAACTGGCGATTCATTTTAAACCCAAAAACGGTTTCGTAAAATTTGATCGCCCGATCCAGGTTGGCGGTTGGAATTTCGAACCATCCAACCACATTGTTTTTCATTTCCATCGCTACAATGTTTTTAGTTAGCCATCTTAAAAACCGGCAATTTTCGGGGGGTGATTTCCTGCCGTTTTTCAAAGTTAGCGATTCTTCCGCAAAGTACCGGCAGCGGGGAAGCTGCGCAGAAAACCTGGCATATGAAGGAATTGTGATTTTCTTCCAGATTGAATCCGGGAGAGGTTCTCTTTTGCGTTGCAAGCCGGAAAAGTGTATTTTTGAAATCTGTTTCAAAAAATCATGAAGACAAAATGGCTCAGTATAACAGGGTGCATGCTGGTGGGCAGCATGACACTGCTGGCAACCTGCGGATTAACGCAAAAAGAGGGTGACGACCGTCCCAAAACGGAAAGCACCCCTGTTTTTTACACTTCGGTGCCGGTTCCCGACTCGATGACTTTTGTGGGCGAAACCGTTCCGCTTCACCGTTTTGAAGTGCACGAAAGTATGGAGCGCGAGTTGCTGGTAAATTCCTATTTTCATTCGCAGACCATCCGGTTTATCAAAATGGCGCCCCGTTTTTTCAGTATCATCGACCCGATTCTGAAGGAGAACGGGATTCCTGCCGATTTCAGGTATCTGGCGGTTGCCGAAAGTAATCTCGATCCGAAGATTGTCTCTCCGGCCGGCGCTGTGGGATTGTGGCAGTTTATGAAAGAGACGGCTGTGGAATACGGCCTGGAGGTGAACAACGAGGTGGACGAGCGTTACCACATTGAAAAATCGACCCGCGCCGCCTGCCGTTTCCTGCAAAGCGCCCACGAACGTTACGGAAACTGGACGCTGGTGGCAGCGGCCTACAACTCGGGACGCACCTTTGTGGTGCGGCAGATGACCCGCCAGCGCACCAGCAACTATTTCGACCTGCTGCTGGGCGAGGAGACCGAACGTTATCTCTTCCGGATCATGGCGCTGAAACTGATCCTGGAAAATCCCGAAAAATATGGTTTTAAAATCGACGAAGCGGAAAAATATCCGCTCTGGCAAACCCGCAAGGTGGCAGTCAGCGGCGCAGTTCCCGACTTTACCGATTTTGCTGCCGGTTACGGGATCAGCTACAAAACGCTCAAATATTACAATCCCTGGCTGCGCGATGTCCAGCTGGTCAACAAAGCCGGGAAAACTTATCTGATCGACATTCCGGTGGAAACCGCCGCAAAATGACGGACTGGCGGAGCTAAAACAGAGTTTTAAAGTATGCAACAGTTAGAAAATGAGATCATGCTTGCCGGAGATGAGCTGGGCGGCGAAGAGAAGATCCTAGTGCAGGGGGCGCGGGTGCATAATCTCCAGAAGATTGATGTGGAGATCCCGCGCAACAAGCTCACGGTAATTACCGGGCTGAGCGGAAGCGGAAAATCGTCGCTCGCCTTTGATACCATCTACGCCGAAGGGCAGCGGCGCTACATCGAAACGTTTTCGGCCTACGCCCGATCTTTCCTCGGAAATATGGAACGTCCGGACGTGGACATGATTACCGGCCTCAGTCCGGTGATCTCCATCGAACAGAAGGTGACCAGCCGGAATCCGCGTTCAACGGTCGGAACCGTCACCGAGATTTACGACTTCCTGCGGTTGCTCTTTGCCCGCGCTTCCGAAGCTTTTTCGTACAACACCGGCGAAAAAATGGTGAAATACACCGACGAAAAGATTATTCAGCTCATCAAGGAGAAGTTTGCCGCGAAACGTATCCACGTGCTGGCGCCGCAGGTGAAAGGCCGTAAAGGGCACTACCGCGAGCTGTTTGAGCAGATTCGCCGAAAAGGGTTTTTGTATGCCCGGGTGGATGGCGAAATTGTGGAGCTGACCCACAACTACAAGGTCGACCGCTATAAAAACCACTTCATCGAGATGGTCATTGATAAGATGGTGGTTGACGAAGCGTCGGACAAGCGGCTGAAGGAGAGCATTCAAGTGGCAATGGTACAGGGGCGCGGCATCATCATGATCCTCGACCACGACAGCGGTGAAGTGAAATATTACAGCCGCCAGTTGATGTGCCCCACAACCGGCATCTCTTATGCTGAACCGGCGCCGCACAACTTTTCGTTCAACTCGCCCCAGGGAGCCTGCCACAAATGCAACGGGCTGGGACGAATTGCCGAAATCGATCTGGATAAAATTATTCCTGACAAATCGCTCAGTATCGGCAAAGGCGGGATTGTTCCGCTGGGGCCGCAGAAAAATTCGCTCATCTGGTGGCAGATTGAGGCGTTGGGCGAAAAATATGATTTTACCCTAAAAACGCCGATCCGGGATATTTCGGAAGAAGGGCTCGACGCCGTGCTGTTTGGCACCAGCGAGCGGATCCAGCTGAAGAATACGCCGCTGGGGGCCAGCCTCAACTACCTGATGACTTACGAAGGATTGGTGAAATATATTGAAAGTCAGCGCGAAGATAACCCTTCGCAGAAGGCACAGAAGTGGGCCAACCAGTTTGTCAAAACCATCGACTGTCCGGAGTGTGGGGGGATGCGCCTCAAAAAAGAGTCGCTCTGGTTTAAAATTGATGGCAAAAATATTTCAGAGATTGCGCAGATGGACCTGACCGAGATGGGGCAGTGGTTCGAAGGGCTTGAAGAGCGGCTCAGCGATCGGCAGCAGAAGATCGGCCGCGAGGTGATCAAGGAGATTCGCGACCGGCTGGGGTTTCTGCTGGGAGTGGGGCTGAACTACCTTTCGCTCGATCGTCCGGCGCGCACGCTTTCCGGCGGCGAATCGCAGCGGATCCGGCTGGCCACACAAATCGGCTCGCAACTGGTCAACGTACTCTACATCCTCGACGAACCGAGTATCGGGCTGCACCACCGCGACAACCTGCGGCTGATCCACGCGCTGGAACAGCTGCGCGACTCGGGGAATTCGGTCATTGTGGTGGAACACGACAAGGAGATGATGTTGCACGCCGACTATGTGGTGGATATGGGACCGCTGGCTGGCCGGCATGGCGGCGAAGTGGTGGCTGCCGGCACTCCGCAGGAGATCCTGCAGGCCAGTACCCTTACGGCCGACTACCTTACCGGTCGGCGGAAAATTGAGATTCCGCAGGTGCGCCGTCCCGGAAATGGTCATTTCCTCCGGCTGAACGGCTGCGCGGGAAATAACCTGAAAAAGGTAAACCTGGAAATTCCGCTGGGGAAATTTATCTGTGTGACCGGCGTCTCCGGAAGTGGCAAATCGACCCTGATAAACGAAACGCTGCAGCCGGTGCTCAGCCAGCATTTTTACAATTCGGTACAGGATCCGCTTCCGTACGAAACGGTGGAGGGGTTGCAGCACATCGACAAGGTGGTGGAAGTTGACCAGTCGCCGCTGGGGCGTACTCCGCGGTCGAACCCGGTAACCTACACCGGCGTTTTTTCTGATATCCGTTCCCTGTTTACCCAGCTGCCCGAATCGAAAATCCGCGGCTACCAGCCGGGTCGGTTTTCGTTCAATGTAAAAGGCGGCCGTTGTGAAGAGTGCCAGGGCGCCGGCGTTCGTGAGATTGAAATGAATTTCCTCCCCGACGTTTATGTCCATTGCGACAAATGCAACGGCAAACGTTACAACCGCGAAACGCTGGAGGTGCGCTACAAGGGAAAGTCGATCTCCGACGTGCTGGACATGACCATCAACCAGGGGGTGGAGTTTTTTGAGAGCATTCCGTCGATAGCCCAAAAGTTGAAGATGGTGCAGGAGGTGGGGCTGGGCTACATCACGCTGGGGCAACCCTCCACGACTTTGTCGGGCGGTGAATCACAGCGGGTGAAACTGGCTGCCGAGCTGGCGAAACGCGATACCGGCAAAACCCTTTACATTCTTGATGAGCCGACCACCGGCCTCCACTTTGAAGACATCCGCGTGCTGCTGATGGTGCTCAACCGGCTGGTGGAGAAGGGGAACACGGTCGTGGTTATCGAACACAACCTGGATGTTATCAAGGCGGCCGACCATCTTATCGACCTGGGACCGGAAGGCGGCCGCGACGGCGGACGGATCCTTTGCACCGGAACTCCCGAAGAGGTGGCGCAGATGGAGGGCTCTTACACCGCTCAGTTTTTGAAAGAAGAGCTCGAAGCAAATTAAGTTTGAAAAATTACAGAACGGCAGGTAGAAAGGAGTTCCTGCTGTCGGAACATATTGTACGCTGAATTTTTATTACACGCAAACAGGGCTGGATTGAGCCGCTTTGCAGGATGTTCCGCGGAACATCCAACCAATAAAAAACCAAAAAAAATGCAGATGAAACAAGTTGAAATTTACTGCCGGAATACCGGCACCCGGCATGCTTACCCGATGGGGGTTAGTTTAACCGAAGTTTGCCGTGATTTGGATATTAATCTGAAAACAGCTGTTTGCGGCGCCCTGGTCAACAACAAGCTCAAAGAGCTTTCGTTTTCCGTTGTGAAGTCGAAAACCGTTGAGTTTATCGATATGACGCATCCCGACGGCCGGCGGATGTATATCCGGTCGCTCCTCTTTGTGCTTTATGCAGCTGTGCGTGAAGTTTTTCCGGACATCTGCCTCAATATTCAGCACGGCATTTCAAACGGCTATTATGCCGAACTGGAGGGGTTGGGCCGGCCGATTTCCGAGTCGGACCTGTTTGCCATCCAGCAGGAGATGCAGACGATTATCGACCGCAACACCCCGTTTGAAAAACGGGGAATCCCAACCGAAGAGGCAGTGGCCATTTTTAGACACCAGGGGCTGGAAGCCAAAGCCAAACTTTTCGAACAGCAGGGAACCCTCTATTCCTATGTTTATGCGATGAACGGCCTCTCCAATTACTTCTACGGGCACCTGCTCCCCTCCACCGGATTTATTACCAATTTTGGCGTGGAGTTGTATTACGAGGGAATTTTGCTGCGGGTGCCGCATCCGACCGATTTCAAAACCCTGCAGGATTCGCTGAAGCAGGAAAAGCTTTTCGGCGTTTACCAGGAACACAAAGAGTGGGCAGAGATCCTCAATGTCGCAACCATCGGCGATCTCAACGAATTTACGTTGCAGGGCAGGAGCGGCGACATTATCAAAATTTCGGAAGCGTTGCACGAGAAGAAAGTTGCTGAAATTGCCAACCAGATCAGCCAGCGGCGCGACGAGGTGAAAGTGGTGCTGGTCGCCGGCCCTTCGTCGTCGGGGAAGACCACCTTCAGCAAGCGGCTGGGCGTCCAGCTGGCCGTTAACGGATTGTGGCCTTACCAGATTTCGCTTGATGATTATTTTGTGGACCGCGAGCACACCCCCCGCGACGAGAACGGCGAATATGACTTTGAAGCGCTTGAGGCGATCGACATTGAGTTTTTCAACAGCCAGCTGCTCGACCTGTTTGCCGGAAAAGCGGTTCAGATTCCCCGTTTCGATTTTCACTCCGGTCAGCGCTATTTCGATGGCCCGCCGCTTCAGCTCAAAAAGGGAAACATCCTGATCATTGAGGGAATCCACGGGATGAATCCCGGATTGTTGCCTCACATCGATCCCCAAAATACATTCCGGATTTTTCTGTCGGCGCTCACCCAGGTTTCCATCGATGAGCACAACCACATTTCCACAGCCGACAACCGGCTGATCCGCCGCATGATCCGCGACAGCAAATACCGCGGTTATCCCGCCCGCGAAACGATCCGGCGGTGGCCGCTGGTGCGCAAGGGCGAAGAGCGGAATATTTTTCCCTACCAGGAAAATGCCGATGCCATGTTTAACTCGGCGACGCTTTACGAGCTGGCCGTTTTGAAGAAATATGCCGAACCGCTGTTGCAGTCGGTGACCGAAAACCAGGAGGAGTACGTGGAGTCTACCCGGCTACTCAAATTTCTCTCCTACTTTAAACCGATGGACGATGCGGAAATTCCCCCCACGTCGCTGTTGCGCGAGTTTTTGGGCGGAAGCAGTTTTAAATATTAATTAGCTGATACGAAAAAGGGCAGCGGAGCTTTGTTGGCGCCGCTGCCTTTTTTCATGACTGCTGTTTTCAGCAACCGGATACAATTAATGTGCATGCCCGGCATGTTCGTGTCCTCCGTTGATCAGGAACATCAGGGTGAGTCCTGCCAGGATGAAGAGGATTTGTAACAGTGCATTGCGGCGGGAGCGGTCTTTGTTTAATTCGGGAATCAGGTCGCTGCCTGCCAGGTAGATGAAACTTCCGGCGGCAAACGGCAGGATGTAGGTGATGGCCTCTTGCATGTGGCTGCCCAGCGCCAGGGTGATCAGCGTCCCGACGATGGCGCTGCAGGCCGAATAGAAGTTGAGCCAGAGTGCCCGTTTCCGCGAAAACCCGGCGTGGATCAGGATTCCGTAGTCGCTGATCTCCTGTGGAATTTCATGCAGGATAACCGCCAGGGTTGTTGCGATCCCGATTTCCGGAGAAACCAGCCAGCCGGCAGCTATCAGCACGCCGTCGGTAAAATTGTGCAGCCCGTCGGCCACCAGGCTCAGGTAGCCGAAGGCGCTGGCGTGTCCCTCCTGCTGGGCCACATGGTGATCGTGGTGCCAGTGCAGCAGTTTCTCCATGGCCAGCATGGTCAACACTCCCGTCAGGATCAGAATGCCAATCGCTTCGCGGGAGGGAATCGCTTCAAACGACTCGGGAATCAGGTGAAAGAAGGTGTTCCCGAGCAGGGCGCCGACGGCAAAACTCACCAGGATAAAGACAATCCGTTGCAGACTCTCCTTCCGGAAGAAAAGAAACAGCACGCCTACCAGGGAGATCAGGCTTACGGCAATGGTGCTGAGCAGGGCAAAAGGCCAAATGTAGTTCATTGCTTTCTTTTATGGGTTTTTACTGACGTTATGATTTGCAGTGATTGCACTTTCCTTTGAGCATAATTTCTGTCTCCGACACATCAAATCCGGAGGGTAAAGTCATGGTGGCTTCGGAAACCGGCTCAACACAAAATACCTGGTTGCAGGAGCTGCAGTGGAAATGGACGTGTTCGTGCTGGTGTATGCCCGGGAGGTTAAGGGCATAACGCACTTCGTTTTTGTCGATCACAATTTGGTGGATAACCTCTTTTTCGATCAGGGTTTTAAAGGAGCGATAAAAGGTGGTCCGGTCGTGCCGGTTACCCAGGATAGTCTTGATTTCGGCCTCGGAGAGCGCCCGCGAGGCCTGCAGCATCACCTCCACGATCCCCTCGCGGCAGCTGGTACTTTTCAAACGGTGGCTGTGTAATACTTCTGATGGATTCATCGTTCGCTTTTTTATGCAACCGGGTTGCAAATGTAATGAAACAAATTAAATGCAACATGGTTGCAAAGAAGATTGGAAATTATTCCTGACTGGTTGGCAGAAGAAAAATTTGGGAAGCATGATGAAACAAAACTGCGCGGCTGTTGTTTAGGAATTAAAGACAAGTTAATCTTTAATTTTAAACGCAATGGCATTCGAATTACCTAAATTAAGTTACAGTTACTCCGCATTAGAACCGCATATTGACGCCCGTACGATGGAAATACACCACACGAAGCATCATGCGGCATACACCAATAATTTAAATGCTGCCGTTCAGGGAACGAACGTGAGCAATAAGCGTATTGAAGAGATTATGGCCGTGGTGTCCAAACTACCGGTCGCGATCCGGAATAACGGGGGAGGTTATTACAACCACAACCTCTACTGGGAAATATTAACTCCGGGTGGAGCCAACGCCCCCCACGGAGTATTGCTCGATGCAATCAACGACTCTTTTGGTTCGGTTGACAGTTTTAAAGAGGCTTTCGTCAAGGCTGCGGTAACGCGCTTTGGCTCTGGTTGGGCTTGGTTAATTCAAAAGGAAAACAAACTGGTGGTTTCGTCAACCCCCAACCAGGATAATCCGCTGATGGATGTGGCTGAAGTTCAGGGCACGCCAATTTTGGGGATCGATGTGTGGGAGCACGCGTATTACCTGAATTATCAGAACCGCCGTCCGGATTATGTAGAAGCATTTTGGAACCTCATAAACTGGGACGAAGTCGCCAGGCGGTTTAAAGGTTAGTTGATTTTTGGTTTTTTCCCCGGAACAGTGGTTCCGGGGTTTTTCTTTTTTTACAGAACTGAACCCTTTTTGGTTAACTTCGTTATAATTGTACAAAAACCGATGTCAACATTTATTTGTAGAACCTTTAATCTGTACAATTATGGCTTTTGAATTACCGGCATTACCGTATGCCCACGATGCGCTGGAACCATACATCAGCGCGGTTACCCTCCAGTTTCATCATCTGAAACACCACCAGGCTTATGTCAACAACGTGAATAACCTGATTGTGGGAACCCCTTTTGAAAATGCCACCCTCGAAGAGATCGTCAGGAAAGCCGATGGCGGCATATTCAACAACGGCGCCCAGGTTTATAACCACACGTTTTATTTTGAACAGTTTGCTGCCGACGGCTGCCGCGAACCGCAAGGAGAGCTGAAAGCCGCGATTGAAAAGGATTTTGGTTCGACAGAGGCGTTCAAGGAGCAGTTTAACAAAGCAGCAGCCACCCTGTTTGGTTCAGGTTGGGCCTGGTTGGTCAAAACAGCCGACGGCAGGCTGGAGATCGTTCAGACTTCCAATGCCGGCTGTCCCCTGCGCGACGGAAAAACGCCGCTGCTTACCTGCGACGTGTGGGAACATGCCTATTATCTTGACAAGCAGAACCTGCGCCCCAAATACATCGAGGATTTCTGGAAAGTGGTAGACTGGCAGGTGATTTCGAAACGTTTTTCGGCCTGAAATCTTCTCGTTTCGCTGATTTTTAAATAGTTTTGGATTGATTTCCTTTCTGAAACGAAAAATTATGAATCTTAATCATTTGAAATTATGAGCGCAGAAAAAGTACTGGAAGTAATGAAAGCTGCCGGAAAAGCTTTAAAAGCCGGTGAAATTGCCGAAGCCGCCGGCCTCGATAAAAAAGAGGTGGACAAAGTAATGAAAACGTTGAAAGCCGAAGGCAAAATTGTTTCGCCCAAAGTGTGTTACTGGGAGCCCAAATAATCCCGGGAAATATTACCAAAAAACCGGGGCTGCTTCAGGAGAGGCAGCCCCGGTTGATTTTAATACAGATCTGTTATTTCCACAGTCGTTCCATCTCTTCCAGCGTTTTGCCTTTGGTTTCAGGAACATATTTCCACATGAACAGAGCGGCCAGAATTCCCATCACGCCATAAATCCAGTAGGAGAATCCCTGGTGGAACAGGCCGGTGAGGAAAGTACTCTTGTCCATCATCGGGAAGGTCCAGCTCACGAGGTAGTTTGAGATCCACTGGGCCGCCACGGCAACCGCCATGGCCCGTCCGCGGATGCGGTTCGGGAAGATTTCGGCCAGCAGCACCCAGGTTACCGGTCCCCAACTTACGGCAAAACAGGCGACATACCCCAGCATGAAAATGAGGGCTGCCAGTCCGAGTTTCTGGAAAAAGAAAGCAAATCCCAGTGCAAACATAAAAAAGGCCATTCCCAGCGCGCCGATAATCTGCAGCGGCTTGCGCCCGAATTTGTCGACCGTAACAATGGCCAGTACCGTGAACGACAGGTTGATAATGCCAACAATAATGGTTTGCAGCAGGGCGGTGTCGGTCCCTGATCCCATGTTTTTAAAGATTTCGGGAGCATAGTAAAGTACCACGTTAATCCCGACAAACTGCTGGAATGCCGACAACAGCACGCCAATCACAACAACCAGCATTCCGTAGGAAAATAGTTTTCCCGAATGGAGAACGAGCGTTTCTTTGATCTCCTCCAGCACTTTGCGGCCGGTTTCTGCCCCGTTGATTTTGGTCAGTACGCTCAGCGCCTTTTCGGGGCGATCGCGTAAAACCAGGTAACGCGGGGTTTCAGGAACAAAGAAGAGCAGGATTAAAAAGAGGATGGCCGGAATGATTTCCGAAGCAAACATCCAGCGCCAGCCGATGGCGTTGAGCCAGCTGTCGTCGCCCTGCAGGGCAATGGCATAGTTGACAAAATAGACCACCAGCATCCCAAAGATGATGGCGAACTGGTTCCATGAAACCAATTTGCCCCGGATATTGGCCGGTGCCACCTCGGCAATGTACATGGGCGACAGCATGGATGCCAGCCCTACGCCCACACCGCCGATGATGCGGTAGATCACAAAGGCTGTAACGAACGTGTGATCGCCTTTTCCGATGGGGGCCAGAAACATTTCAGGAATTGCCGAGCCGATCGCCGAAATCAGAAACAGGACTGCAGCCAGGAGTAAGCCGTTGCGGCGCCCCAGTTTCAAACTGACCAGCCCGCCCATCAACCCGCCAATGATGCAACCGATGAGCGCACTCGACACCACGCGTCCCAACATCGAATTGGCTGCGGTTTCGGACAACCCGTAAGGTTCAATGAAAAATTTATCGAGCGAACCTACCGTTCCTGATATCACCGCCGTGTCGTACCCAAAGAGTAGCCCGCCGAGGGTTGCGACCAGGGTCAGGGAGAACACGTAACGTAAACTTCCTTTTTCTTTCATAATCTTGATTTTGAAAAAATCCCGATAACTGAGCCGCTCTGAAGTTGCGGAAACCGGATTTGCGGTTCTCTGCGGGCGAAGGGATTAAATTCCCACGTTACCTACACGTCGCCAAACCGGACTCCCGTACTTCAACGCAGTGTTCAGATTTTTGCCGGAGCAAATTACCGGATCTTAGATATACCAGTTAATAAGCTGTTCAAGCAATTCCTGTTTGCCGCTAACCTGTTTGGGGTCGCCAACTTCGCGGGCGGCCTGGTACAGGTCGGTCAGTTTCAGTTTGCCGTTTTCAAAATCGGCGCCTTTACCGGCATCGAATGAGGCATAACGGTTTTTGCGCATTTTCAGGTAGTCCGACTCCGACAGGATTTTGTCGGCGATTACCAGCGAGCGGGCAAAAATATCCATACCGGTTACGTGGGCGATGAAGATGTCTTCCAGGTCGGTTGAGTTGCGGCGCGTTTTGGCGTCGAAGTTGACTCCGCCGTTGGTGAAACCGCCGGCCTGCATGATTTCGAGCATCGCTTCGGTGACTTCATAAATATTGGTCGGGAATTCGTCGGTGTCCCAGCCATTCTGGTAGTCGCCTTTGTTGGCATCGATCGACCCCAGCAATCCGGCATCGGCTGCCACCCGCAGTTCGTGGGCAAAGGTGTGGCCGGCCAGGGTGGCGTGGTTGACTTCAATATTCAGTTTGAAATCTTTTTCCAATCCGTATTTATGGAGGAATCCGATGACGGTGGCCGTGTCGTAGTCGTACTGGTGTTTGGTCGGTTCCATGGGTTTCGGTTCAATCAGGAAGGTGCCTTTAAAACCTTGCTGACGGCCGTAATCGCGCGCCATTCCGAGGAACATGCCCAGGTGGTCGAGTTCACGTTTCATGTCGGTGTTGTGCAGGCTCATGTAGCCTTCACGACCTCCCCAGAAAACGTAGTTGCTGCCGCCAAGGGCAATGGTTGCGTCAATGGCATTCTTAATCTGTACGGCGGCATTGGCCACCACGGCAAAATCGGGGTTGGTTGCCGCGCCGTTCATGTAACGCGGATTGGAGAATACGTTGGCGGTTCCCCAAAGCAGGTTGATACCGGTAGCCTGCTGGCGTTCTTTGGCGTATTCTACCAGTTGGGCCAAACGTTTTTCGATCTCGAAGACCGAACCGTCGCCTACCACGTCGGTGTCGTGAAAACAGTAGAAGGGAACGCCCAGTTTGCTGATGAATTCAAAGGCAGCATCCATGCGGTTTTTGGCCGCATCCATAATATCGGTGGCTGTTTCCCACGGAAAAGATTTGGTGCCGGGGCCAAACGGGTCGCCACCGGTTCCGCAGAAGGTGTGCCAGTAAGCTACTGCAAAGCGGAAGTGCTCTTTCATGGTTTTGCCGGCAACAACTTTGTTCTCGTCGTACCATTTGAAAGCCAGCGGATTTTTCGACTGCGGACCTTCGTATTTGATTTTCCCGATTCCCGGGAAAAACTCTTTGTTTCCTTTAAAAAATTCCATAGTGTTATCTTTTTAAATAGGTTATTTTGAAATGGTTACAGCTTTTTTATTTTTCCAGTGCGGTTTTCCATCTTTCATAGGCTGCCTGATATGCTGCAGCTTTTGAGTGGTCGGGTTCGATGGTTTCCAGCTTGTTGAGGTTGGTGAAGGCTTCGGCAAATGAGGCGTAATATCCCGATCCGATACCTGCGCCGCGTGCGGCACCGATGGAACCGTCGGTGTTGTACAGTTCGATGGTGGCGCCCGAAACACCGGCCAGGGTTTCACGGAAGAGCGGGCTGAGGAACATGTTGGCTTTCCCGGCCCGGATAACCTGCGGATGGATTCCGATGGTCTGCATGATGTCCATGCCGTATTTAAACGAGAAGACAATTCCTTCCTGGGCCGCACGTAGCAGATGGCCGGAGTGGTGGATGTTGAAATTGATCCCCGACACCGACGCGCCGGTATCTTTGTTTTTCAGTACCCGTTCGGCGCCGTTCCCAAACGGAAGGATGGTGAGCCCTTCAGAGCCGATCGGGACTGTGGCTGCCAGCCGGTTCATCTCGTCGTAGGAAAGTTGGTCATTGCCCAGGTTTTTCTTCAGCCAGGCATTCAGGATGCCGGTTCCGTTGATGCAGAGCAGTACCCCCAGCCGCGGGTTCTGGCCGCTGTGGTTGACGTGGGCAAATGTATTTACCCGCGAAGCCGGATCAAATTTGATTTCGTCGCTCACACCGTAAACTACTCCCGATGTTCCGGCGGTGGTTGCCACCTCTCCGGGGTTAAGCACGTTGAGCGACAGGGCATTGTTGGGCTGGTCGCCGGCGCGGTAGCTGACTTTTGTTCCGGGAGCCAATCCCAGTTCGGCAGCGGCAGTGGCCGATAGTTGTCCCTGTTCGCCAAAAGTGGGGACGATTTCAGGGATTACCGATTCGTCGAAACCGTAGTGGTCGAGCAGCAGCCGGGCAATTTTATTTTCTTTGAAATCCCAGAGAATTCCTTCGGAAAGGCCGCTGACCGTTGTGCGGATATCGCCGGTCAGCTTCATGGCGATGTAGTCGCCGGGGAGCATGATTTTGAAAACCTGCTGAAAATTTGCCGGTTCGTTTTCTTTTACCCATTTCAGTTTCGAGGCGGTAAAATTTCCGGGCGAATTGAGAAGGTGGGAGAGGCACCGTTCCTGGCCGATTCCGGTAAATGCGCTGTCGCCGGTGGCTGCCGCGCGACTGTCGCACCAGATGATGGAAGGACGGATTACCTGGTGGTTTTTGTCTACCATTACCAATCCGTGCATCTGGTAAGAGATGCCGATTGCTGCAATCTGCTGCGGATCGGGTTTGGCAGCAGCCAGTACGTCGGCCAGCGCCAGTTTCAGGTTTTCCCACCAGAGGGCAGGATCCTGCTCCGCCCATCCGGGACGGGAAGCTACAATTTTCATCTCCTGCTTCGGATAAAAGGCCGAGGCCAAACATTCTCCGGTTTCGCCGTTAACCAGCGAAGCCTTCACGGACGAACTTCCGATGTCGAATCCAAGTAAATACATGTCAGCGGTTTAAATTAATGAACTACTTAACTGTTCTGTTCTGGTATGTTCGTCAAAAGTAGCAGACAAAGTGTCTGTTTGATTTTATTTGGGAATGTTTTAGAGCATGTTTTATAACGACGAGCGCAGTTTCAGGGTAGTCGGGACTGTAAATTTCACTGGCTGCCCGGTGTTTACGAATTCGGCCGACATTTGTCCCAGCATCTCAAAATTGGTTGAAATAACGGTGACGCCGTTTTTGACATATTTTTTCATGGGGGTTTCGTTGTAGGAAATTACCCCTACTTCGCGCCCGGCTTCGAGGCCCTGTTCGGAACAGAGGTCGAAGAATTTTGCCAGCGTGCGGTCGCTCACCAGCATGTAAAGGTCGCCGCGCTGCAGCTGAAATTCTTCGGGCGAATAGATCACCTGGTGGTTGATGTGGTAGTCGCGGCAAAATTTTTCAAAAAAGCGGACCGAATCCTGCGGATGGTATGTAAACGGCGGGTAGTAGAAGATGAAGCGGTCGTACCGGCGGATACGTTCCTCGTTTTCGGCCAGGCAGCGGTAAACCGCCTCGCCAAAATCCTGTGCAACGTAAGAGTGATTTTCCGAAGTGTGAATTTTCCAGTCGATCACAAGCAGCTTCTCTGGCGGGATTTTTCCGATGATTGCCGGCACTTTCGGATGGTCAAAGTTCATAACAACATAATAGCTGTATTTGCCGACACTCTCCTTGATGATGTTTTCGAATACGCGGATATTGTAGTGGTGAAAATGAAGATCGACGCTGATATCTTTGCGGAGTTGGTCGCGGAAAGCGTGGTAGAGCACCTCTTTGTAGGCTTTGAAGGTGTCGAGAAACAGTAAAACTTTGGTGATTTTTTTGGTAACAAAGTAACCGCGGTTGGGGACCGATTCCACCATTCCGCGCTGTTTCAGCTCGGCGTAGGCTTTAAAAACCGTGTCGCGCGAGAGCTGGCACTCTTTAATCAGCTGGTTGACCGAAGGGAGCATCTCTCCCGGTTTCAGCTGGTTGCGGTTAATAGCGTCCAGCACGGCATCGACCAGCTGCTGGTACTTCAGGATATTGGAGTTTGGCTCGATCAAAAATTTGAAATCTGCCATATTTCAGAAATAAAATCGTTTGTTAGTAAAAAAGTACAGACTTCGGGTGTTTGATAATCCGTTGCTTACCAGTTGTTTGTCGATGGGTTTGTTTCAGCGGCCCATCACCGGTTGAAAACGCTTCTCCCTCCCGGAAATGCTCCGCCCCGTTCTGTTCTGTTCTTCAAATGTAACGGTTTTCGGCAAATAGCGCTATTTTAACATTCATTAATTATTGGGCGGGCAATAGCGGTTTGGTAAAAACCGTTTGGGTATAAAAGGATGAAGAGGAACATCCACGTGGTTAAGTTTGGTCAGCATTATTTCTATTTTTCAGTTCCGCTTTCATCCTTTTTTTTATTCATTGGCGCGCTGAAAGTCAAGATCGTGAAAATCAAAGCTGAAATCGGTGAGCGGAGAGATGGCTTTCATGTGGAGGCCGGTTGCTTTTCCGTTCTCATCGAGGCTGAAGAGGGCAAAAGCGTCGGCATCCATGCTGCGGTCATTCCATTTTACCACGAAGGTATTTCCTTTGTAGAACAACATCTCTCCGCACAGCTTGGGTGAACGCAGCGAACGGAACCAGAGTTTTCCGTTCTTTTCTGTGATTACAATTTTTCCAAACCAGTTGTCGGTGTAGGCGCCGGAGTAGATTTTCCAGTCGGGTTTTGCCGAATTGTTTTGTGCGGATTCGATCTCCTGCCAGATTTTGCCGGTGATTTTTTGGGCTTCTTCTTCATTCTTCCTCACCTTTTCCAGGTTGCTCTGCACCCAATCGGGCCCTGCAATTCCGAGATAGCGGTCTTTGATGGTGTTGGTGATGGCAGAAAAGGCAGCGCCCTGTTGTTGGTTGGTAAAAACAATGATTCCGAGCTGAAGTTCGGGAATCAGGGTAAACTGGGTAACAATGCCGGCCAGTCCGCCGGTGTGCGATAGCTGTTTGTATCCTTTCACATCGCTGATGAACCATCCCAGTCCGTAACTGCCAAAATGGGTGTTGTAACTGTTGCTGCCCCTCACCGGAATGATGGTTTGCGGCGTCCACATCTCCTCAAGGACAGCCTTGCTAAAGAGTTTTCTGTCGGGATTGTCCCCGATTTTCCCGCTGTTCAGCAAAGCAATCGCCCATTTGCTCATGTCCACAATGTTGGTGTAAATACCGCCGGCCGCGTTGGCTACGTCGCTGAGCGATTTCGGAATAACCTGCACCCGGCCGTTTACCGGGGCATGGGCGTCAAGCAGGTTTGATCTGTCTTTCAGGTGGTGGTAGCTGGCTGCGCTTTGGTTCATCTGCAGGGGTTGCATGATGCGCGTTTCCACAAAATTTTCCCACGAAGTGCCCGACACCCGGGCCACTACTTCTCCGGCAACGATGTAAAGCAGGTTGTCGTAATCGTATTTGGTCCGAAAATCGGAAACAGGTTTCAGAAAACGCAGGTTGTGAATGATCTCCTGTTTGGAGAAGGTGGCCGAATCGGGCCAGATCATCAGGTCGCCGGCACCCAGTCCCAGTCCGCTCCGGTGCGTCAGCAGGTCTCTGATGGTAAAGTGGGCTGTTACATAAGGATCGTACATCCGAAATTCGGGAATAAAGTCGATCACCCGGTCGTCCCATTTCAGCTTTTTTTCCTCAACCAGGATTCCCAGTGCGGCGGCGGTAAATACCTTGCTGTTGGAAGCGATGGCAAACAGTGTGTTTTCGTCGGTTTTTTGCCGGGTTGTGAGCGACCGGACACCATATCCCCGGGCATGGATCAGCTTTCCGTCTTTTACTACCCCGACCGCAATGCCGGGAACATCGAAAGCCTTCAGGGTGCGTTCGGCCAGTTGGTCAATCTCTTCGGAAGTGATTCCCTGCGATTTGACCTGGGCGGTCATCAGGATCGTCAGCAGGATGGCAAACAGAAATCTCAGGCGACAGATCGGATTCATAACAGCATGTTTTTTTGATTTTTAAAATTAGGATTCTCTCCTGATTCAAAAAAGGGTTGCCGATAAAATCAGGCGGCTTTTTTATCGCTTTTTTAGTTTGCTGAAAAGCCGGCTTTTATTTTCGTCAGGGCGATAACTTTCGCCGGATACTTTTTAATTTTGTTTTTCACCTAAACCTTCGATTATGCTGAAAGAGTTGTTTCAAAAAAACCGCAGCTACCGGCGGTTCGACGAGTCGGTGCGGATCAGCAACGACCAGCTGCGTTCGTGGATTGAGCTGGCCCGGTTTTCGGCCTCGGGCCGGAATATGCAGCCGCTGAAATATGTCACCTCGGTTGATAAAAAGCTGAATGCCGAGATTTTTCAGCACCTGGCCTGGGCCGGTTACCTGACCAACTGGAAAGGGCCGTCAGAAGGCGAACGCCCGGCGGCCTACCTGGTTGTGTTGCACGATAAATCGCTGAGTTCACAATATTTTTGCGACGATGGGATTGCCGTTCAGAGTATTTTATTGGGGGCGGTGAATGACGGTTTTGGCGGTTGTATTCTCGGTTCGGTTAACCGCGCCAAAGTGGCCCGGCTGTTCAACCTGCCCGCACATCTTGAGATTTTGTGGGTGGTGGCGTTGGGTAAACCGGTTGAAAAGGTTGTGCTGCACGATCTGGAAGGTTCCGATATCAGGTATTGGCGCGATGAGGAGAATGTCCACCATGTTCCGAAACGTACGCTCGACGAACTGATTGTGGCCATGAAATAGCGGGTGATTATTCAGCGCCGAAATATCCTATAAAAAACAAAGGATGGCTCCGGCCATCCTTTTTCGTATGGGTTATCCCCGGTGGAACAGGGCTTTGATAATGTGGCTCGCAATCTGGGGGTTCTCTTTCAACCGCCGGGTGGAGTAGCCGAACCAGTCTTTTCCGAAAGGCACGTACACGCGCATCAGGTGACCGGCCTGTACAATGGAGGCGCGCAGGTCGGGTGTAACCCCGTATAACATCTGGAATTCATGTTTATCTTCCGGGATCTGGTATTTTTTAAGGAGTTTGCTGGCTTCGTCCACCAGGTATTTGTCGTGGGTGGCGATGCCTACATACATTTTGTTCTTCAGCATCAGGTCGAGTAACCGCAGGTAGTTGCTGCGGATTTCCTGAAAACCTTTGTAGGCGATTTCGGCCGGTTCAATGTAGATTCCTTTACAAAGTCTGAAGTTTAATGGCGTTTCTTCCGAGTGAATATCCATCAGCGACTCCACGTCGGAGAGGGTGCGCCGCAGATAAGCCTGCAACACCAACCCGACGTTGTGCGGGAATTCGGCCTGCAGCCTGCGGAAAAGCAAAATCTCCCGGTCCACACACTGCGAATCTTCCATGTCGATTCGGATAAAACAGTTTTTTCCGGCAGCTTTTTTTACGACTTCCCGCAGGTTGGCGTAACATACCTCCTCATCGAGCAGCAGCCCGAACATTGTCGGTTTTACCGAAAAATTCCCCCGGATACCTTCTGCGCAAAACCGTTCGATAATGGCTAGATAACGGTCCTTGTTTGCATCGGCTTCTTCGAGGTTTTGGATAAATTCTCCAAGCAGATCAATCGTTACAACAATACCTGCCTGGTTGAGCTCGCGCGAAACCCGTAATCCGTCTTCGATGGTTTCGCCGGCAATATACCGCCTGGAGAATATCCAGATCAGTTTTTGGGGCATGTAGGGTAACGTGCTGGCAATTAATTTGTTAAACATTTTAAGTTAATCTTTAATTTGATATTTGATTTTGGTTTTTGTACTGTGCTAAAAGTAAGCCTACCCTTTTACCCTATTCAATGATGTTTATCAGAATGAATTTATGATTTTACACAGCTTTTGTGAGTAAGTGTCTGTTATTTAGATATGTTAAAAAAAAGACAGCTTATTCTTTGCTTTTACCTGAAAAAATTATCTTTGTCCGTAAAAACTAAACGCTCATGAAAGGGACATCTTTAATTGTAAGTATTGTATTGTTTGTAGCAGTAGCCGTTTTGTATGTGCTGCATTTTACGGGCAGTAAATCAGGCGTTTCTGACGCCGCTGAAGTTCGGGGGGAAGGGAGTGAACATGGAGTGAGAATCGCCTGGATTAAAGCCGACTCGCTGATCCTTAATTATGATCTTGCCCAGGATCTTCACAATGAATTCACCCAAAAGCAGGAAGCTTTTACAAAAGAATACGGTAACAAACGTTCGACGTTTGAACGCGAAGCTGCTGAATTTCAGCAAAAATTGCAGCGCGGCGGTTTTCTGACCGAACAGCGTGCGGTGGAAGAACGCGATCGGTTGCTGGGGAAAGAACAGGAAATTATGAAACTCGACCAGGAGTTGTCGGGGAAGCTGGCCGAATTGCAGGCTGGAAACAACAAGCAGTTGCTGGACAGCCTGATGAGCTACCTGAAGATTTACAACAGCAACCAAAAGTATGATTTCATTTTTAATGCCGGAGATGTGCTGATTGGACCCGAGGCAACCAACATTACCGCGGAGGTGCTTCGGCAGATGAACCAGCGCTACCAGGCCAACAAACCGAAATAGAAGCGGAATCTGACCTCACATAAAGTAATCCGGGGAACTCCCCCGGATTTTTTATTGCTGATCCCGGATTGGCAGCGGCAGCGGATCTTCTCCGCCCTTGTTAATTTAGGGGGAAGCTTTAATTTTACAGCAAACCGTATCTCATGTTTGCCGATCGTTATCTCCAGAAATCAACTTTCAGCGGCCCGTTACTCAGCGGGTTACCGCATCCCGACACTTCCCTGCAGGTGGTAATTCCCTGTTTTGACGAGCCGGAAATCCTCCGCACGTTGGAATCCCTGAAGGCCTGCACGCCTCCTCGCGGCCGGGTTGAGGTGATCGTGCTGATTAACGAACCCGAAGGGTGTGCCCCTGCAATTTCGGCATTTAACCGGCAAACCAGTCTGGATATTCAGGCGTGGGCCGGCGAGCATTCCGGCAACGCTCTCCGCTTTTTTGCTGCTGGACCGGTGCAGCTGCCCCGAAAGTGGGCGGGCGCCGGACTGGCCCGCAAACGGGGAATGGATGAGGCGGTTTACCGTTTTAATGCGGTGGAAAAACCCGATGGGGTGATCGTTTCTCTCGATGCCGACACCCTGGTGCAACCCAATTACCTGGTTGAGATTGAGAACCACTTTTTGCAGCATTCTACCCATGTGGGAGCGACACTCGCCTTTGAGCACCAGAAGGAGGGGCTGAAACCGCATCACAAAGCCGGCATCAGTATGTATGAAAAGTATCTTCACTATTATAAAAATGCAGTGTCGTTTACCGGTTATCCCTATTCGATGTTTACCATCGGATCGGCATTTGCCGTGACCGCCGAGGCCTACGTGCGGCGGGGCGGGATGAACCGCCGGCAGGCCGGCGAGGATTTTTACTTCCTCCAACATCTGGCTCAGCTGGGAAAAATCGGTGAAATCAACAGCACCTGTGTGCACCCGTCGGCGCGGATTTCCGAGCGCGTTCCTTTTGGGACAGGGCCGGTTTTGAAGAAATGGATGGAGGGACGCGAAGATTTACAGTTCACCTTTAACTTGCAGGCCTTTGTCGATCTGAAGATTTTATTCGGACTGCGTGAGAAATTTTACCGGTTGAAGCCGGAATTGCTTTCGGCAGTAATGGCGCAGCTGCCGCTTCCGGTGGCGGAGTTTCTGCAGGCCGAAGATTTGCCTGCCCAATTCGGCCAGCTCAGCCGGAACTGTGGCAGCGAGGAGGTCTTTAGTAACCGGTTTTTTCAGGTTTTTAACGGTTTGGTGATTCTGAAATTTATACATTTTTCCCACCCGCGCCATTATCCAAGAATGTTGCTGGAGACGGAGATGGACCGGCTGAAGGAGCTGATGCAGTAGTTTTTGCAAAAAAAAGGCGCCGGATTTGCCGAGCGCCCTGCACGAAGAAGTTTTGTTTATTTCAGTCGGATGGTCCTGGTTTGATTGCCGTTGGTAACGGTGGCCAGGTTGTCGCATTCGCCGTTTCCGTAGTCAACCGACCAGGTGCGGTTGTCGCTGGTCGTGAAAATGACAATCCCGCTTACGATGCGGTGGCAGGCCATCTTAAAAACCAGTGGCGTCTCTTCCTGAACGGTTTTTGTCACTTTTATTCCGTTTGTCCGAGTAAATTCTGTTGTTCCCCACGAGATGATCTGGTTGTCCTTTTTTATCCCCATGAGGTTGAGCTGGTATTCGCGGGTGAGCCGGGCCACCCGGTGAGCGGTACCGCCACCGTTGGGAAAGGTGATGGTGACCTCTTCTTCGATTTCAGCTACCCGGGAGTGATCTTCGCGGTCAATGGTGATGGTTTTGCGGATGGTCCCCTCCACCTTTTTCCCCTCCACATAAAAGTTGTCGAAGGTTTTTACCCGTTCCGAGGTGGCATTTTCAAAAGAGGTGGCGGTGACGATGATCTTGCCCGAACGGACTTTCCCGTCTTTTCCGGTACAGCCGGTGCCAAAATCAATGGTCATTTTTTTGGGTTCGGCTGTTTTGTCGTACGTAACCACCGGGCAGGAGTTGAGCAGGTAGTTGTCTTCTGTCGTCGCCGATTTCAGCTGGCTCATTTGCCGGACCAGCGCTTCGTCGACCAGGGCATCCAGATCAACCAGGATCTCCTCGGTAAGCGTCTCCTGTTCGGTGAGCCGGGTGTTCTCTTCACTGGCAACCTCCTCCTGCTGACAAGCGCCTGCGGTCAGCAAGACCAGGGCAGCAGCCCAAAATAATCTGAATCGTTTCATTGTTCCCGTTTTTTTTGATGTTTGCGTTTGATGCTTTCACACTGCAAGAAGCAACTTCCGCCCCAATATAAAATGTCGAAAAAGTAATCAGGGAAAATCGGAGGTGGAGTTGCTTTCGGCTTTGAAACAGACGGTTAAAGTTCCGAATTTTCCTGCATTTTTTCCTGTTCCGAAATGACAATAAATGTTAAAACCACAGGTCGGATGCTGCTTCAGCTGATCAGTTTTTAAATGAATTTTTATGGGCAGCGATTCATCCCAGCGTGTTGATTCGGTCCGGATTGGTGTTCCCCATGAATGGAGCAAAGGCCAACTGCACAACGGCTGATTCCGCCGGACAATTGGCCTTTGTTGTCTGGTTTCGGAATAACCCCGAACCGGGTTACGCCAGCTTTTGGATCCGTTCCATTGCGTCGAGCACATTTTCGCGACCGGCAAATGCGGAAAAGCGGAAATAACCTTCGCCCGACGGACCGAAGCCTGATCCGGGCGTTCCCACCACGTTGGCTTCGCGGAGGAGCTTGTCAAAGAAATCCCACGACTTCATGTTGTTTTTGGTTTTCACCCAGATGTAGGGGGCATTTTCGCCGCCAAATACCTGGTAGCCGCTCTTTTTCAGGCTCTCTTTCATGATGCGGGCGTTCTCCATGTAGTAGTCGATCACCTCCTGCACCTCGCGCTGTCCCTGTTCGGTGTAAACGGCAGCGGCAGCTTTCTGAACCGGATAGGAGACTCCGTTGAATTTGGTGGTGTGGCGACGGTTCCACAATTTTTTTACCTGAACGGCATTGCCTTCACTATCGGTGGCAGTCAGTTCCGAAGGAATAACCGTGTAGGCCAGGCGCACGCCCGTAAATCCGGCTGTTTTCGATAAACTGCGGAATTCGATGGCCACTTTTTGAGCCCCTTCAATTTCGTAAATCGAGCGCGGAATTGATTCGTCGCGGATGAACGCTTCGTAGGCGGCGTCGTACAGGATAATGCTGTTGTTGGCCAAGGCGTAGTCAACCCATTTTTTCAACTCCTCTTTGGAGGCCACTGCACCTGTCGGATTATTGGGATAGCAGAGGAAAATTAACTCGGGAACTTCGGTCGGAAGTTCGGGGATGAAGCCGTTTTCGGCGGTACAGGGCATGTAGATGATGCCGTCGTAATAGCCATTGGCCTGGATGGCGCCGGTTTTTCCGGCCATTACGGTGGTGTCGGCATACACCGGGTAAACCGGGTCGCAGATGGCGATTTTGCTGTCGGAACCGAAAATTTCCTGGATGTTACCGGTGTCACATTTCGACCCGTCGGAGATAAAAATATCGTCGGGGGAGATGTTGACTCCCCGCTGGTGGTAGGCATTTTCGGCAATGGCTTCGCGCAGGAATGCGTAGCCCTGTTCGGGGCCGTACCCTTTGAAGGTTTCGGCTTTGCCCATTTCGTCAACCCCTTCGTGAAACGCTTTGATGACGGAAGGTACCAGCGGGCGGGTCACATCGCCAATGCCCATGCGGATCACCTTTTTTTCGGGATTGGCCTGTACAAACTCGTTGACCCGGCGGCCGATTTCGGGGAAAAGATAGCCCGCGGCCAGCTTCAGATAGTTGTCGTTAATTCTTGCCATGTTATCTGTCTTTTTAAATATTTTTCAGTTCAGGAAAAGGCAAAGATAAAAATTCATCCCTTAACGCGTGAATGGGTGCATGTTGAGCGCAGAGATTTGAAGTAGAAATAAGAGATGGGCCGGAAACGATGGATCATTGTTGGGTGTGCAGCGTTATTTCAACCGCATGCCTTTGACGGCTTCCCGGGCCACGTGATTCTCCGGATCGATGGAGAGGATTTTTTCCCAGAAGATTTGAGAATTCGGAAGGTCATTTTTTATGTAGTAATAATAACCGAGGTATTGGTACGATTCGATCAACTCTTTTTTGTTCTTTCCTGAGTTTTCGAGGATGGCAATCACTTTTTCGTAGAATGGTTTTGCCAAACCCAGCTCACTCTCCGGATCCAGGATTGCATGGATCCGGGCTCGCCAGAAGTAGCCGAGGTAGCTGTCGGGAGAGCGTTTGATCACCTCGGCAAAAAGAGAGTCGGCGGTGTGATAAAAAGTTTTGCGTGCCTCCGCTTCTGCCGGATTTTGAGCAATCGCAGCTGAGTCAATTTTTCCGGCGGCAAAATAACAATCCCGTCCCCAAAGAAAAAGATCGGAAGTGGCAACTCCTTTGGAACCGAAATGTTTTTCGAAGTAAAGGGCAGCGTCTTTATATTTTCCCATTTTTTCATACAGCTGGATGACCTCCCGGTTAACCTCTTCGGAGGAGTCGCCTAAGTTGGCTGCTTTGAGAAAGTTCGCCACAGCCAGCGAATCCTGACCGTTTTTGGCCAACAGGCGGCCATAATATTTATAATCGGAGGGGATGATATTCGCAGGATCTGCTGTGTTCATAAAAGCCTGCATCTGTTCCAGCCCTTTCTGAAATTTTTCGGTTTCGTACAAGTTGTAAGCTGTCAGTCGTTTCAGGATATGATTGCCGGGGTTTTGCGAGATGATCCGCTCGATCTCTTCCAGCGATTTTTGATAGTTTTTGTTAAAAAAGAGCGCATAAGAGTAACGAATCTGGTCATTCAGGGTAGCTTCGGGCGATTGTACATATTCGGCATACAGTCTGACGGCTTCGTTGTATTGTCCCTGGTCATAAAAAATATCACCGGCCAGCTTCAGGTAAGGCGGAAAGTGTGCATCAATCGCTTTTAGTTTATCGAGGTATGCTGTGGCCTGTTCGTAATTCTGGGCTTTATAATGGATCCACGCTACTTTCAGGTAGGCTGGTTTGCAGGTGGGGTCGAAATAGATGGCAATTTCAAAGCGGGTGGCCGCCTCTCCGGAAATGCCTGACTCTTCCAGCAGGATGTCTCCTTCGGTTAAATAGAGGTCGGTGTATTTTTCGTCCACATCCTTCCCCTGGTTCAGGTAGTCGAAGGCTTTGGCGATTTGTTTATTGGCAGCATATGCTTTGGCGATTGCAACATAGAGTGCCGGATTTTTTTTAGCGTTTTTGGCAGTCCGGGCTTTTTTAATCAGCTCTTCGGCCTGATCCGGGGAGGCAGACAGTAATAATCCGGCTTTTCCGGCCATACACAACGGGTTGGGAACAGCAGCGGTAACACCCTTTTCAAAATAGAAGGCTGCTGAATCAGTTTGCCCCAGCAGACGACAGGCTTCGCCCAGGTAGTAAAGTGCCTCGCCCTGGGTCTGCACATTAGACAGCTGCTGGCGGAAGTCGGTTTTAGCCGTCAGGTACATTCCCGCATTTAACGCCTCACGCCCGGTGGTTTGTGCCGTCAATGAAGCGTAGAACAAAAAAACAATAAAGAAAGCAGCAGACGTTTTCATCGCTATGTTTTATAAACTGTTGTTTACGTGTATCAACCGCAGAGGTTGTGTCGCCGGTAATATTCCCGATTTGAGGATGATGCGCTGGCCGCGGTCGCTGGTAATGAACGAGGTAAAACCCGTGGTGAGCCCCACCCGCGGATCGGCCAGGATGGCGTAAATGTGGCGTGTGTAGGGATACTGCCCGGTTGCCAGATAGGCCTGGTAGGGCTGGTAGCTGTTGGCTTCAGTGGCAGTTTCTCCCCCGCTGACGGCAACTACCTTGATTTTATTAAGAAAGCCAACGGCGAGCGAGTCTTTGCGGTTGCTGATCCAGCTGACCCCGATAATGCCAAGCGCATTGGGAGTTTGGGATACATAATCGATTACCGCAGGGTTGTTGTTGACGGCTGCTAAGTCAGGCGACAACTGCTTGTTGCCACAAATTACGTTGACGGCATATTGGGCGGTGCTCGATTGCGGATTGTCGAAAATAACCTTGATCGGACCGAGGGGAGACGCAGGGTTCAGTTCCATCCAGTTTTTTACCTCCCCGGTCAGGATGGCCTGAATCATTTGGGTCGTCATCAGGGTGTCCGGGTTTTGGGGGTTTACAATAAAGGCAATCGCATCGGTAGCGATCCGCACTTCTTTCGGAAAAATGTTGATGCTTTTAAAGTAGTCGGCCTCCTCTTTTTTGAGGGGGCGTGCCGCAATGATCATCCGGACGCTGTCTTTCAGCAACCCGTTAAAGGCGTTTACTTCAGGACAGGGGATGCCGATGATGGTTGCCGCCTGATAAATATTTTCAAAAACATCAATTTCATTTTGTACAAGTGGGCCGAATGTTTCATCGACTGCAATGGTGATGAGGCCACTGGTGGGAGTGTCCCGGTGTTTTTGGCTTCTGTTCTGGCAGGAGACGGATAATAAAATCACGGAAGCCAGAAAAAATGTGTGGAAATTACTCTTCATCGCCGGTTTGTTTTTTGGATTTAAGAAGGCGGTAAACCCGGAATCCGGCATAGCACAGCAGCAGCATGCCCAAGGCATATCGGGGGTATCCGCTTATGTTTGCAACAAATTCCGGTAATAACAAAAGCGATACTCCCATGCCGACATACAGTAAAATCATGATGATTCCGAAGATTTTTGTAAACCAGTTTGAATAGGTTGTCAGAGCGTTCATGAGTTTAAGTTATTAGGATACGGTTAAAAATTTCCAACGATGTATTTACTGAAGTACAAAATTGATCGGTACCGTGTAGGATACTTTTACCGGTTTTCCCCTCTGTTTGCCAGGGTTCCATCTGGGGAGGCTGTTAACCACCCGCAATGCCTCCCGGTCGAGTGCGGGATCAACGCCCCGGGTTATCTTGGCCTGGGTGATGCTGCCATCCACGTCGACCACAAAGGAGACGTAAACCCTTCCCTGAATACCGTTTTCCTGTGCAACAACCGGATATTGGATCTCCTTGGCGATAAATTTGCGCAAAGCTTCTTCACCTCCCGGAAATTCAGGCATTTGTTCCACGATATAAAATACCTGGTTCTCTTCCGGCTCCTGGGTAATCTCTTTATTGGCATCCAGCTCGGCCACATCGATGCCGTGCGTTTCGTCGGTTCCTTTTACGTCGGCAATGGAGATGGCCACTTTGGTTTCACTTAAGGTTTCCTGGGTTTTGATTTCTTCCTCCTCTTTAACCTCTTCGTCGGGTTTGATAACCGGCGGGGTAAATTTGATGGAGCTTTTCAGTGATGGCGGGGGCGGAGCGGTGATGACAGGCTGTTCTTCCTTGGGCCGGTTTTGTTCAACTTTCAGGTCGGCCAGGCTGGTGACCTCTACCATCCGTTGCTTTTTTTCGGGCAGTACTGTTTTGATCACCCCGGGCAACAGGATGGCGGTAACAAAGAGGATGGAAACAATGACCAGGGCTTTGGTATGTCGCCTGTCGGACAGCTTCCGCAGAACGTAGGCGCCGTATTCCTTGTTTTTCCCCTCAAAGACGATTTCGCACCACTCTTTTGAATTTATGTCGATATTCTTTTGCATTTCCTGTTTTTTAAAGGGGGTGTTTTTTTTACGGATTCGGGATACCAGGAGTTGACAGTTTTGCAATCAACCCTTTGTCGTAATCAGTGATGTCAACGATGGCATACCGGGCAATGTTGCAGATCTGCATCTCATCGAGAATATCAACCAGGTTTTCATAGGTTGCTTCATCGGTAGATTTGATCAGTACAACCGGCGCCGTTTTGTTGCTTTTTATTTCCGAAGCCTTTTTTTTGAACTCCTCTTCTGTTATTATCCGGTTTGTCATTTGTTCCTTGAGTTGTTTCATCTGAGCAACTACTTCCTGGTTTCGTTGCAACAAAACCCTTCGGATTCCATCGGGCGCAAACGAGGTTTCGATCACCTGGGGTTCCTGCTCTTCTGTGCCAATTCCAAAGTAGTAAAACACTTTGTTTTCTGCTCCGAGAATGATTGTCACAGCCGTTGAGGCCTTCACCTTGTTCTGCTCTTCTTCGGCTACCTTGTCTTTTGAAGGCATGCTGAGTTCCATGGTCTGAGGTTTACTCATGGAGGTTGAGAGCATGAAAAAGGTGATCAACAGAAAGCCCAGGTCACACATCGGTGTAAAGTCAATCCGGGTCGACAGCTTTTTGGGCTTTCCTTTTTTACCCGGCTCTTTGCTGCTGGTGCTTATTTCGGCCATCGTGGTTATTTTTTAAAGATCTTTGGGCATTGCCTCCAGGTTGGTGATCAGGTGGTACCTGTTTTCACGCAGCGACTGGAGGGTGTTCATCACATTTTTAATTTTTGGATACGGAGTGGACCGGTCGGCTTTTATGGCCAGGGTTATCGAAGGATTGACTTCGCGGACCAGCCGGACCCACTCTTTAAACTGGTTGTTTGTCGAGTCACAGGGGATTCCCAGTGCATTTTCCGGCATTCCCCTGAGAATGGAAGGCAGGTCTAAAAATGCCTTGAGCTTTTCGGCCGGAACCCCAAACGAATTGGTCAGGCTGAACTCTTTCGATTCTTTTGCGGTGAAAGAGAGGTGGTACACCTCGCCGAATCTTTTGAGCAGCTCCGCACGTTTTTCCTGGTTGTCAATTCCTATAAACACTCTCCCTTCCGGATCAACGAGGATCTCCAGAATATTGGTTTCCGGAATTTTGATTTCAGAAACCGATGACGGGGCTGCAACGATTACCGCTTCCGGCTTGATAAAGTTTGCCGTCAGCAAAAGAAAGGTAAGCAGCAGAAAAGCCACGTCGGTCATGGCCGTCATGTCAACGGCCGTGCTTTTTCGTTTTATTTTAATTTTAGGCATTGAATCAATTGTTTACTCGTTGTGAACTTAGTGTGTGGCCGCATAAGTCTGCACAATACTGAAGCCTGCTTCGTCAATGCTGTAGGTCAGTTTGTCGATCTGGGTGGTAAAATAGTTGTAGGCAATGATGGCAATCGCAGCCGTACTGATACCGAGGGCGGTGTTCACCAGGGCTTCGGAAATTCCGGCTGCCAGTGCAACCGAGTCGGGTGCTCCGGCATTGGCCAGAGCGGCAAAAGCACGGATCATCCCCAAAACGGTTCCCAATAGTCCCATCAAGGTAGAAATGGAGGAGATGGTAGCCAGGATTACCAGGTTTTGTTCCAGCCCCGGTAATTCCAGCGAAGTGGCTTCTTCGACCTCTTTTTGGATCGCCAGCAGTTTTTGGTCTTTGGTCATATCCTGCTCTTTTTCTACCGACTGGTATTTTTCCAACGCCGCGTGGATAACATTCGCTACCGAGCCTTTCTGTTTGTTACATTCCGCAATTGCCCGGTCAATGTGTCCCTGGGAAATCTGGGTTTTGATTTCCTTTACAACAAAGATGACCGACCCGTTTCCTTTGGCTTTTTTCAGGGCAAAAAAACGTTCGAATGAAAAGGTGAGCACAACCATCATCAGGCACATCAGTATCGGAACGATGTATCCGCCCTTGTAGATGATTCCAAAATAATTTCCTGGCAATGGCTGGTTGGCTGGATCATTCCCCTGAAAATGGGACGGATTTCCAAATACAAAATGGTAAGCCAGGATCGCAATCACAAAAGTTGTGAGAATAACGACCACCGGGAGTCCAATTTTAATTCCTTTTGCCGAGTTTTCCTTGTTTTTCATGATGTTGTAATTTTTTATGTGTCTATTTTTTACGTCATTTTTCAATAGCCTGTCGCAGCTGTTTTCAATACTTTTTAAGTTTACTTCGTAAAACCTTCAAGGTTGTAATCTTTTGATTTTATTGTTTTTCAACTCTTTATACGTTGTTTTAAGCCCTTCTGTTGTCAGAAAAGATTTTCCTGACAGAAAAAAAGCTGTTGCAGAATAACCGGAGTAAAAGTCAGATTTGAAGAACCCGGAGTTTGTTAAATCGCTTTTTGTAATAGGAGTCGTTATTGGGAGTCAAAATATTCTGGACCAGGTAGGATTCCGTTTTATGGTAGAGGATGTTTTGCAGGATTTGCGCGTGAAGTTGAATTTTTAAAATGTGCGAACCGAAAACGACCGGAGTGTCGTTGCCATTGTAGATAGGTTGCTCTTCAACAGGCAGGGAAGTGATTTTTTCTGTCGGGAGTACAAAATTTCCATTGACGGCCTCGCATACACAAGTTTTGTTTGAATTTTCTACCGAAGGCAGTCGATGAAAATTTCCGCCAATAAATAGCTGGAGAAATATGATTAAAAAAACAAAGTTCGCTTTCATTGTTTTGACAATCAGTAGAGTAAAGTTATGGTAAAAACAGATTGAATGGTTACAAGTTGTCTGAAAAAATATGTTGGCTGAACACCTTTTTTTGAAGTTAAAAATTGTTTGCAGCGTTGAAGAAAACTCAGAAAGTGTGTAAAATCCGGTACCAATAATTTTTACGCCGATCCGAGGGAAGGCCAGTTGCAAGAGCGTTGAGGATAAGGAAAATCTGGAGTTGAGGTCCCGTGGATGAATATGGCGGGCAGCCGGGCGACCAGCCATTTTTTTATCTTTGTTTCTAACTGTAAAATTAAATCAACAGGCATGAAGAAAATAGTTATGTTTTTAGTTGCAGCCGCTATGCTGGCGGCATTTGCGCCTCCCAAAAAGCAAGGCAACGGCTATGTCAGGATTTTTAACGGAAAAAACCTCGATGGTTGGGTGGTGCACGGTACCGAAAAATGGTATGTTGAAAAGGGGCTGCTGGTTTGCGAAAGTGGGCCGGACAAGGAGTATGGCTATCTGTCCACCCAAAAAAATTACGACAATTTTGATTTGGAGGTGGAATTTAAACAGGCGGCTAACGGCAACAGCGGAGTTTTTTTTCGTTCAACATTTGAAGGGACCAAAGTGAGCGGCTGGCAGGTTGAAGTTGCGCCTCCGGGGCACGATACGGGCGGAATCTATGAATCGTACGGACGCGGCTGGCTGGTCCAGATTCCCGACGAAAAAGAGAATATCCTGAAAATGGGAGAGTGGAACAAGATGAGGATCCGTGTTGACGGCGGGCATGTTACCACCTGGCTTAACGGACAGCAGATGGTGGATATCAAGGATGAGAAGATTGCCGGCGGAAAAGGGGCTATCGCGCTGCAGATTCATTCGGGCGGCGGCATAAAAGTTTACGGGAAAAACCTGCGCATCCGCCAATTGTAGGAGGTCTTTCTCAAAAGTCATTCATCGTCGGGCAGGTCTCTCCGGTGAATGATTTTTTGTTGAAAATTCCTCTATTGTACCTAAACAAAAGCTTAAGAATCCTGTTCGAGTGTCGGGTTAATCACTAA
>JARKOX010000040.1 GCA_029975525.1 Prolixibacteraceae bacterium
GGAGGACATCCGCGTTCACGTAAAGGCTTGCTTGCAAAAGGGTACAAAACCCGTACTCCGAAAAAAGCATCCAACAAGTACATTGTAGAACGAAGGAAGAAATAATTTAAAGAGGAGAAAACATGAGTCGTTCATTAAAAAAAGGCCCTTACATCGATTTCAAACTGGAAGGAAAAGTTCTGGGAATGAATGAATCGGGTAAAAAATCGGTCATTAAAACCTGGGCCAGGGCATCAGTTATTTCCCCTGATTTTGTAGGGCACACCATTGCGGTTCACAACGGGAATAAATTTATCCCGGTATATGTTACCGAAAACATGGTTGGGCATCGTTTGGGAGAATTTGCACCTACCCGTACCTTCAGGGGACATGCTGGTAACAGAAAATAAGGCCACGTGCCATTGGTAATGTTTAAAATTCAAAAAAATGGGTGCCAGAAAAAGAGAAGCAGCTGAAAAACGCAAAGAAGCAAAAAAACAACAATATTTTGCTGTTTTGAAAAATTGCCCCACTTCGCCACGGAAAATGCGGCTGGTTGCCGATATGATCCGCGGAATGGAAGTGAACAGGGCGTTGGATGTATTGAAATTTTCTTCCAAAGAAGCCTCACGACGGGTTGAAAAACTCCTGATGTCGGCCATCGCCAACTGGCAGGCCAAAAACGAAGGAGTACGCCTGGAGGAGAATACCCTCTATGTATCCCGTATAATGGTTGACTCCGGCCGTATCCTGAAACGTTTGCGCCCGGCCCCCCAAGGTCGTGCCCACCGCATTCGGAAACGGTCAAACCACGTCACCATTTTTGTGGACAGGAAGAGTGAAGTTGTTGTTGAAAATCTTAACTAATAATACATGGGACAAAAAGTAAATCCGATTTCAAATCGTCTGGGATTCATCAAAGGATGGGATTCCAATTGGTTTGGTGGGGATAATTACGGAGACAAACTGGTTGAAGACCAGAAGATCCGTGAATATCTGAATGCACGCCTCGCGAAGGCCAGCATCTCAAAGATCGTTATTGAACGCACTTTGAAGCTGATCACCATCACCGTGCACACTTCCCGCCCAGGTATTATTATTGGTAAAGGAGGCCAGGAGGTTGACAAACTGAAAGAAGAGCTGAAAAAAATTACCAATAAAGAGGTTCAGATCAACATTTTCGAGATCAAACGACCCGAACTCGATGCCCGTATCGTCGCCAGCAACATCGCCCGCCAGATTGAAGGTAAGATTGCTTACCGCCGGGCAGTGAAAATGGCCATCGCCTCCACCATGCGGATGGGAGCCGAAGGAATTAAGGTGCTGGTATCCGGTCGTTTAAACGGCGCCGAGATGGCCCGTTCTGAAATGTATAAAGACGGCCGTACCCCGCTGCATACCCTGCGGGCCGACATCGACTACGCGTTGGGCGAAGCCCTGACCAAAACCGGGTTGATCGGCGTAAAAGTCTGGATATGCAAAGGTATGGTTTACGGAAACCGCGACCTTTCGCCCAACATTGGCCAGAAACAGGCCCGTGGAACCGGGAATCCGAAAGCCGGCGGCGGAAGAAAAAGAAGGAAATAGTGGTATAACAGCTAAGAGTTACAAGGATGTTACAGCCTAAAAGAGTTAAATTTAGAAGAGTACAAAAAGGTAAGATGAAAGGACTTGCCCAGCGGGGAAACCAGCTGGCATTTGGTTCTTTCGGAATAAAATCACTGCAGGAAGCCTGGATTACCGGTCGTCAGATCGAAGCTGCCAGGGTTGCCGTGACTCGCCATATGCAACGTCAGGGACAGATCTGGATCCGGATCTTCCCCGACAAACCGATTACCAAAAAACCCGCCGAAGTGCGAATGGGTAAAGGGAAAGGTGCTCCCGAAGCTTTTGTAGCCCCGGTTACGCCCGGACGCATCATCATCGAAGCCGACGGTGTTCCGTTCGAATTGGCCAAAGAAGCTCTGCGTCTGGCAGCTCAGAAACTGCCGGTTATTACCAAGTTCGTCGTAAGACGTGATTATGTCGAATAAAAATCAAGTAGTGATCCAAATGAAAACGTCTGAAATCAGAGAGTTGACGAACAAAGAGATCGTTGAACGTATTCAAGCTGAGCAGGAGAACTTAGTTCGTCTGACATTGAACCACAGTGTTTCGCCGCTCGACAATCCGATGAAAATCAGGGAGTCGCGCCGTAATGTCGCCCGGATGAAAACGATTCTTCGCAGCAGGGAATTAAATGAAAAATAATTCAGCAATGGAAGATAAGAGCGTAGTTAGAAATCTGAGAAAAGAGCGTATCGGGGTTGTAGTTAGCAACAAAATGGAGAAAACGATCGTGGTCGCCGAAAAACGGAGGGTCAAACATCCGATTTACGGTAAATTCGTTAACAAAACCACCAAGTTTTATGCCCACGACGATACCAATACCTGCAACATCGGCGACACGGTTCGGATTATGGAAACCCGTCCGCTCAGCAAGAAAAAATGTTGGAGATTAGTTGAAATCATTGAAAGAGCCAAGTAATCATGATACAGCAAGAAACAAGATGTACAGTAGCTGACAACAGCGGTGCCAAGGAGGTTCTGTGTATCCGCGTACTGGGAGGTACCCGGAAACGTTATGCCAGCCTGGGCGACACCATTGTTGTTTCCGTTAAGAGCGCAATCCCGGGCAGCGATGTAAAAAAAGGCACCGTTTCAAAAGCGATTGTGGTTCGTACCAAAAAGGAGATCCGCCGTAACGACGGATCCTACATACGGTTTGATGACAATGCCGTGGTATTGTTGAACAATGCCGGTGAAATGAGAGGAACGCGTATTTTCGGTCCGGTAGCCCGCGAGTTACGTGAACAGAATATGAAAATTATTTCATTGGCGCCTGAAGTACTTTAAAAAGCAAGCACAACCATGCAGAAAAAGTTACACATTAAAAAAGGTGATACGGTAATGGTAATTGCCGGCAATTACGAAGGCCAGAAAGGCCGGGTGCTGGATATAATCCGTAAAACCGACCGTGCCATTGTGGAGGGTGTTAATATGATTAAAAAACACACCAAACCCAACACTGAGCATCCTCAGGGCGGGATTGTTGAAAAGGAAGCACCAATCCACATTTCCAACCTCATGCTGGTCGATCCCAAAACCGGGAAACCCACCCGCATCGGGCGTAAACTGGATGAAAATGGCAAGTTAGTTCGTTATTCCAAAAAATCTGGAGAGGAGATTAAGTAATGGCTTACGTACCCACCCTTGAAAAAAAATACAAGGAAGAAATTATCCCTGCCCTGATGAAAGAATTTAGCTACTCATCAGTGATGCAGGCACCTCGGTTGGAAAAAATCGTCCTGAATCAAGGCGTTGGAGCTTCAATTGCCGACAAAAAGATCATTGAAGTGGCCACCGAAGAGATGACCATGATTGCCGGTCAGAAAGCTGTCCAAACCAAATCGAAAAAGGACATTTCCAATTTTAAACTGAGGAAAAAAATGCCGATCGGCGTGCGCGTTACCCTGCGTCGCGACCGAATGTACGAATTTCTCGACCGCCTGATTTCGGTTGCCCTGCCGCGCATTCGCGACTTTAAAGGCATCGAAAGCAAAATGGACGGACGGGGCAACTATACTCTGGGTGTCCCCGAACAGATCATCTTCCCCGAAATCAATATCGACAAGGTGAACAAGATCAACGGGATGAACATCACGTTTGTTACCACTGCGACTTCTGACGAAGAGGGTTTTGCACTGCTGAAAGGATTAGGTTTACCATTCAAAAACGTCAAAAAGAATTAAGCTATGGCCAAAGAATCAATGAAAGCACGCGAAGTGAAACGTGCTTACCTAGTTGAAAAATATGCAGAAAAAAGGGCCCAGCTGAAAGCCGAAGGCGATTTCATCGGGTTGCAAAAACTTCCCCGGAACTCCTCGCGGGTTCGCCTGCACAACCGCTGTAAACTGACCGGCCGTCCGAAAGGATACATGCGCCAGTTTGGAATCAGCAGGATCAATTTCCGCGAAATGGCTTCGGCCGGGTTGATTCCGGGTGTTAAAAAAGCAAGTTGGTAATTGTTTTAAACCATCAAAAATGAGCAAAATAACAGATCCAATAGCAGATTATCTGACCCGGTTGAGAAATGCCATCGCAGCCAACCACCGTGTGGTCGATATTCCGGCATCAAACATCAAAAAGGAGATTACCAAACTCCTCAAAGAGAAAGGGTATATCCTGAATTACAAGTTTGAAGACGATGTAAATTACCAGGGCAATATTAAAATCGCCCTGAAATACCATCCTGAAACCAAAATCTCGGCGATCAAAGCGCTGGAGAGAATCAGCAAACCCGGCTTGCGCCGTTATTGCGACTCGACCAGCATTCCGCGCGTACTCAACGGATTGGGAATTGCCATCATCTCCACTTCAAAAGGAGTGATTACGGACAAGGAAGCCCGCGAACAGAGCATCGGGGGCGAAGTTTTGTGTTACATTTATTAATAGGAGGAGAGTCATGTCAAGGATAGGCAAATTACCCATTCATATCCCCGCAGGGGTTGATGTGAAAGTTGACGAAGCAAACGTGGTTACTGTTAAAGGTCCTCTGGGCGTTCTGACGCAGGCCGTGAAAAAGGATATCGAGATCAAAATCGAAGATCAAACCATCACCTTCACCCGTCCCAGCGACCATAAAGACCACCGTTCACTCCATGGGCTTTACCGTTCATTGGTAAACAACATGGTGGTTGGCGTTACCCAGGGCTATGAAATTAAAATGGAACTGGTAGGCGTAGGTTTTAGGGTAGAACAACAGCCAGGTAACATCATCGACCTGGTGTTAGGTTATTCGCACCATATCTTTATGCAGTTGCCGCCGGAAGTTTCCGTAGAGGCCAAAACCGACAAACGTAGCAACCCGACCATTACCCTGAAAGGGATTGACAAACAGCTGGTCGGACAGGTTGCTGCCAAAATCCGGTCGTTCCGTAAACCTGAACCTTACCAGGGCAAAGGTATTAAGTTTGTTGGCGAACAGCTCAGACGTAAAGCTGGTAAAGCCGCTGGTGTTAAATAGTAAATTCTGAAAGTTATGTCTTTAACAAAGTTAGAAAGACGATATAGGATTAAAAATCGTATTCGCAAAGTCGTTTCCGGAACAGCCGAACGACCCAGAATGAATGTGTTTCGGAGCAATAAACAGATTTCGGTGCAGCTGATCGACGATATCCAGGGGAGAACCCTGCTGGCAGTTAGTTCGCTGGTCAAAGAAATCGCTGAAGCCAGTGGCACCAAAACCGACAAAGCCGGGATGGTGGGCAAGCTGGTTGCTGAAAAAGCACTTGCAGCCGGCATTACCGAAGTCGTTTTCGACCGAAACGGTTATCTTTATCATGGCAGAGTAAAACAATTGGCAGATGCTGCCCGCAATGGCGGCCTTAAATTTTAAGAGATATGGCAGAAAATATCAGACAAGTTAAAACCAGCGATCTGGATCTCAAAGACAGATTAGTAGCCATCAACCGTGTTACCAAAGTTACCAAAGGGGGCCGTACCTTTACTTTTTCGGCCATCGTGGTGGTAGGTAACGAAAACGGTATTGTAGGCTGGGGCCTTGGAAAGGCCAGCGAAGTTACTTCTGCCATTGCCAAAGGAGTTGACGCCGCCAAAAAGAATTTGGTCAAAGTTCCGATCATCAACGGAACCATTCCGCACGAACAGGAAGCCAAATTCGGAGGAGCCCGCGTATTACTGAAACCCGCTCGCTCGGGGACAGGTGTCAAAGCCGGGGGTGCCATGCGCGCCGTATTGGAAAGTGTCGGAATTCATGATATCCTGGCCAAAGCACAGGGATCGTCGAATCCGCACAACTTGGTAAAAGCTACTATGGAAGCCCTGCTTGAAATGCGCGACGCCTACACGGTTGCCAAACAACGTGGGGTTTCATTGGATAAAGTATTTAAAGGATAAAACGGTTATGGCTAAGATAAAAATTACTCAGGTACGAAGCAGCATTGGGATCACCAAGCAGCAAAAAGCCATTATGGCTGCACTGGGGTTGCGTAAGATGAACCAGGTTGTGGAACACGAAGACACCCCCCAGATTATGGGAATGGTGCGCAAAATGCAACATCTGATAACTGTTGAAGAAGTAAAATAACATTGTAATAGTACGACAATTATGGATTTGAGTAACTTAAAACCTGCCAGTGGATCAACCAGTACCAATTACCGGGTTGGGCGGGGCCAGGGGTCAGGTGGCGGCGGAACCGCTACCCGCGGGCACAAAGGCGCCAAGTCGAGATCAGGGTACTCCAGGAAAATTGGGTTTGAAGGCGGACAGATGCCTTTACAGCGCGTTGTTCCAAAATTCGGTTTTAAAAATATCAACCGCGTCGAATACAAAGCTGTCAACATCCAGGTGTTGCAGCAGGTAGCCGAAGCAAAAAATCTGACAGAAATTGACATTCAAACACTGGTCGATGCCGGCATTGCTTCCAAAAACGATAAGGTGAAAATCCTTGGTGGTGGCGAGCTGTCTCTAAAACTGACCGTGAAAGCACATGCTTTTTCAAAATCTGCCAAAGAAGCGATTGAAAAATTAGAAGGTACAACCGAAATACTCTAAACTGTAATGAAACGATTCATTGAAACCCTAAAGAATATCTACAAAATTGAAGACCTGAGGGTCCGCATCGGAACAACTCTGTTTTTCCTGCTGATTTACCGCTTAGGCTCCTATGTATCACTGCCGGGAATTGATCCTGCCCAGTTGGGACAACTGAAAAACCAGACTTCCGAAGGGCTGCTCGGGTTGCTGGATATGTTCTCGGGAGGGGCATTTTCGCATGCCTCTATTTTCGCTTTAGGGATTATGCCGTACATCTCTGCCTCCATTGTAATCCAGCTGCTCGGGATTGCTGTTCCGTACTTCCAGCGGTTACAGAAAGAGGGAGAGTCGGGAAGAAGGAAAATTAACCAGATCACCCGGTATCTCACCGTGTTGATCCTGATTTTCCAGGCGCCGGCATACTTAACTAATCTTCATTACCAGTTGCCCGAATCGGCTTTCGCCATAAGAGGTGCGCTGTTCACCGTAACATCCACCATTATTCTGACTGCCGGTTCTATGTTTATCATGTGGTTGGGCGAAAGAATTACCGATAAAGGTATCGGTAACGGTATTTCGCTCATCATTATGATCGGGATCATCGCCCGTCTTCCGTTTGCCGTATTTGCGGAGTTTGCTTCGCGGATCAACCAGGCAGGCGGCGGTTTGGTGATGTTTCTCATTGAGTTTGTCCTGCTCTTCCTGGTGTTTGTCGGAACGATCCTGCTGGTTCAGGGAACCCGCCGGATTCCGGTTCAGTACGCCAAAAGAATTGTCGGGAACAAACAGTACGGCGGGGTACGTCAGTACATCCCTCTGAAAGTAAATGCTGCGGGAGTTATGCCCATCATTTTTGCCCAGGCAATTATGTTTGTGCCGATCACCCTGGCCGGATTTGCCAGCTCGGAAAGCCTCGGCAAATTTGCAGCTGCTTTTGCCAATCATACCGGATTCTGGTACAACTTTACCCAGTTCACCCTGGTAATTGCCTTTACCTATTTTTATACGGCAATTACGGTAAACCCGGTGCAGATGGCAGAAGATATGAAGAAAAATGGCGGATTTATTCCCGGTGTGAAACCAGGGAAAAAGACGGTGGAATTCCTCGACACGGTGATGTCGCGGATTACGCTGCCTGGCTCCATCTTCCTCGGGATCGTCACCATTCTTCCGGCTTTTGCCATGATTATCGGGATCAACACCCAGTTCGCCTACTTCTATGGCGGAACTTCGTTGCTGATCCTGGTCGGTGTGATTCTTGACACCCTGCAGCAAATCGAAAGCCACCTGCTCATGCGCCACTACGACGGTTTGATGAAATCGGGCCGTATCAAAGGTCGCTCGGGAGGAGGACAGGCCATGTACTAAGATTGATTGCATGATCTTCCTGAAAACAAAGGACGAGATTGAATTAATCCGGGAAAGTTGCCTGACGGTAAGTAGAACACTGGCCCACGTGGCCAGATTTTTACAGCCCGGTGTAACTACAAAAGAGTTAGACCGTATTGCTGAAGAGTTCATTCAAAATTGTGGAGGAAAACCGGCTTTTAAAGGTTATCAGGGATTTCCGGCAACCCTCTGTATTTCGGTTAACGATACAGTGGTTCACGGCATCCCGGGAGATTACCGGATTAAAGACGGCGATCTGGTTTCCGTTGACTGCGGAGTAGAGCTGAACGGTTTTTTTGGCGATTCCTGTTATACCTTTCTGGTTGGAAACGCCACCGCCGGCAAGCAAAAGCTCTGCACCGTCACACGCAGATGTCTGGAACTGGGAATTGAACAGGCCCTGGAGGGCAAAAGGCTGGGTTGCATCGGCCATGCTGTTCAAAAACATGCTGAACTGGCTGGGTTCTCAGTAGTCCGCGAGATGGTTGGCCATGGAATCGGAAGGCAGTTGCACGAAGACCCACAGGTGCCCAATTACGGCAGAACCTGGCAGGGGATTAAACTGCAGGCCGGAATGGTACTGGCCATCGAACCGATGATAAATGCAGGAAGCCGGAAAATATTCCAATCCGACGATGGATGGACCGTAAAAACGATTGATGGAAAACCTTCCGCCCATTACGAACATACGGTAGTGGTAGGTTACGATACGGCAGAAGTGTTATCCGACTTTAACTTGATTGAAAACGAAATTAAAAAGAACAGTAATTTATGGCAAAACAGCCTTCAATAGAACAGGACGGAACGATAATAGAAGCATTATCGAATGCGATGTTCAGGGTTGAGCTTGAAAACGGACATGTTATCACTGCGCATATCTCTGGAAAAATGCGCATGCATTACATTAAAATTTTGCCAGGCGACAAGGTTAAAGTCGAAATGTCTCCCTATGATTTAACCAAAGGAAGGATTACATTTAGATACAAAAATTAAAGACCTTTAACAATGAAAACTCGTGTTTCTATTAGAAAGCGTAGCGCCGACTGCAAAATTGTCCGCAGGAAAGGGCGTTTATACGTCATTAATAAAAAGAATCCCAAGTTTAAACAACGTCAAGGATAATCATTAACAAGAAAAAAAGTTACTATGGCACGATTGGTAGGTGTTGATATTCCTGACAACAAACGGGGAGAAGTTGCCCTGACCTATATCTACGGAATTGGTCGCAGTATGGCAAACCGCATCCTTGAAAAAGCTGGAGTTGATAAAAACCTTAAAGTTCAAGATTGGAATGATGATCAGTTCGGAAACGTCCGTCAGGTGATTACCGACACGATCAAAGTAGAAGGCGAACTTCGTTCAGAAGTTCAGCTCAATATCAAACGACTGATGGACATTGGCTGTTACCGCGGAATTCGGCATCGGATTGGGTTACCCGTTCGCGGCCAATCTACGAAAAACAATGCCCGTACCCGTAAAGGGAAAAGGAAAACAGTTGCTAACAAGAAAAAAGCCACTAAATAAGGATTTTAAATTATGGCAAAAAAGACTGGAACAAGTAGAAAAAGAGTTGTGGTAGTTGAACCCAACGGTCAGCTCCATGTACACTCTTCTTTCAACAATATCATTGTTACACTTACGAACATGAACGGCGAAGTCATCAGTTGGTCTTCTGCCGGTAAGAAAGGGTTCCGTGGCTCCAAGAAAAACACTCCCTATGCAGCCCAGGTTGCTGCCGAAGAGTGTGCCAAAACCGCTTACGATCTCGGACTTCGTAAAGTGAAAGCATTTGTGAAAGGGCCGGGGAACGGTCGTGAATCGGCCATCCGGGCGGTTGCGAACACCGGCATTCTGGTAACTGAAATCGTGGATGTGACACCGTTGCCCCACAACGGATGCCGGCCTCCGAAAAGAAGACGTGTATAATTTAAAACGATTAGGTAATGGCAAGATATAGAGGACCAAAATCGAAGATTGCAAGAAAATTTGGCGAACCCATCTTTGGGCCCGATAAAGTTTTTGAACACAAAAATTATCCTCCCGGAATGCATGGGTTAAATGCCAAACGGAGGAAAAAATCTGAATACGGGCTTCAGTTGAGGGAAAAACAGAAAGCCAAATATACGTACGGAGTCCTGGAACGTCAGTTCCGTGGCCTTTTTAAAAGAGCTGCCGCCTCTACCGGGATCACCGGTGTGGTGCTGCTGCAGCTGCTCGAATCAAGGCTCGACAACGTAATTTTCCGCCTGGGTTTGGCCAAAACAAGGGCCGCCGCTCGCCAGTTGGTAACACACCGGCATGTGGTGGTAAACGGTGAGGTGGTTAACATCCCCTCTTTCCAGGTTAAACCAGGAGACTTGATTGGTGTTCGCGAAAAATCAAAATCGCTCGAAATCATCAACGAGTCATTGAACTCACGCAGGCATAACCGTTACACTTGGCTCGAATGGGACAACACCCAGATGATGGGCAAGTTCCTGTCCTGCCCCGAACGGGAAGACATTCCTGAAAATATCAAAGAACAACTTATCGTTGAGTTGTATTCAAAATAAAAAAAATATTAGCTAAGGTTATTATGGCAATATTAGCGTTCCAAAAACCCGACAAGGTTATAATGATTGAATCCAGTGACAAATTCGGTAAATTCGAATTCAGACCACTGGAACCCGGCTACGGAATTACCATCGGTAATGCACTCCGGCGAATCCTATTATCATCCCTGGAAGGTTATGCAATCACCACTGTCAAAATAGAAGGTGTTGACCATGAGTTTTCTACAATTAAGGGTGTTGTTGAAGATGTTACCGACATTGTTCTCAACCTGAAACAGATCCGGTTCAAAAGAGAAGTGGAAGATTTCGAAACTGAAAAAGTTTCCATCTCTCTCAGCGGACAGGAAGAATTTACGGCAGGCGACATCAATAAATTTATGACCGGCTTCCGCGTGCTGAACCCGAAACTGGTGATTTGCAGAATGGAACCTGATGTAAAACTGCAAATGGAAATTACCATTTCCAAAGGACGTGGTTATGTTCCGGCCGCCGAAAACAAACCGGCCGAAGCCGAGTTCGGAATCATTCCGATCGACTCGATCTACACACCCATTACCAAGGTCAAATATGCCGTGGAAAACTACCGTGTAGAACAAAAAACCGACTACGAAAAACTGGTGTTGGAGATTTCCACCGATGGTTCCATCCACCCGAAAGATGCGCTGAAAGAGGCCGCTAAAATTCTCATTTATCACTTCCTGCTCTTCTCCGACGAAAAGATCACCCTCGATTCAGACGAGAAATTTGCCAACGAAGAGTTCGATGAGGAAGTCCTGCACATGCGTCAGCTCCTGAAAACCAAGTTGGTTGACCTCGACCTCTCGGTCCGGGCCCTCAACTGTCTCAAAGCTGCCGATGTGGATACCCTGGGCGAACTGGTTCAGTACAACCGTACCGATCTGCTGAAGTTCCGTAACTTCGGGAAAAAGTCGCTTACTGAACTCGATGACCTTCTCACGGGGATGGGATTAAATTTCGGGATGGACATTGCTAAATTTAAATTAGACAAGGATTAAGAGAAATGAGACACAATAAGAAATTTAATCATTTAGGCAGGAAAAGCGCACACAGGAAGGCGATGCTCGCCAACCTGGCTGTTTCGCTCATTAAACACAAGCGCATTACAACTACCATTGCCAAAGCCAAAGCCTTGCGTGTGTATGTTGAGCCGCTTATCTCCAAATCGAAGGATGATTCAACGCATGCCCGCCGGGTAGTTTTTAGCTACCTGCAGGACAAAGAGGCTGTTTCTGAACTGTTCCGCGAAGTATCGGTCCGTATTGCCGACCGCCCGGGAGGCTATACCCGCATCCTGCGCACCGGAAACCGTTTGGGCGACAATGCCGAAATGTGCATCATCGAACTGGTAGATTTTAACGAAGCTATGCTTGCTGCTCAGGACGAAAGCAAAAAAGGCAAAAAACGTCGTTCACGCCGTGGTGGAGCCAAAAAAGCTGAAACTGCTCCGGCAGCTGAAGCTGAAAAAGCTCCGAAAGCCAAAAAAGAGGCTCCGGCCGCTGAAGCTTCCGCTCCCGAAACCAGCGCACCTGCAGCTGACACGGAGTCTGCTACTGAAGAAAAAAATGAAGAATAACATTCTTTCTGACCAACAGAAAAGGGCTGGCTTTTGTCAGCCTTTTTTGTTGGAAATACCTCCCCAGATTAGGTTTCCGTATTACCGATAGGCGCAACTTCCGGGGTTCTTGTTATTTTTGTTTTAAAACTTGCACTTTCATGGCATATTCAGGTTTGAAAGATTTTATCGAAACGCTCGAACGGCAGGAGGAGCTGATCCGGGTGCCGGGCTTTGTCGATCCGGCGCTGGAGATTACCGAAATAGCCGATCGCTTTTCAAAACAGCCGGGAGGCGGCAAAGCTTTGCTGTTTGAAAATACCGGGACCCGCTTTCCGTTACTGATCAATTCACTCGGATCTGAAAAAAGGATTTCACTGGCATTTGGCCGCGAAAACCTTCCCAGTATCGAACAGGAGGTTGGCGAGCTGTTTCACGAGCTTTTGTTGCCCAAAGATACGCTGTGGGAGAAACTGCGTTTGCTGCCGCGGCTCAAACAGGTTTCGTCGTGGCTTCCGCAACGGGTGAAACGACGCGGCCGGTGCCAGGAGGTGGTTCTGCCGGCTCCCGACCTTGACATTTTTCCGATCCTGAAATGCTGGCCTGCCGATGGCGGAAGGTTTATCACGCTGCCGGCGGTGCACACCGTCGACCCGGAAAGTGGTGCGCCCAATGTGGGCATGTACCGGATGCAGGTGTTCGGGAAAGAGCTTACCGGCATGCACTGGCACCACCACAAAACCGGCGCAACACACTACCGGAAATACCAGGAGCTGGGGCTGAAAATGCCGGTAACCGTTACCCTGGGTGGCGACCCGGTTTACACCTATGCAGCGACCGCCCCGATGCCCGAAAATATAGACGAATACCTGCTGGCAGGTTTCCTCCGCCGCGAAAAGGTGCGCCTGGTGAAGTGTCTGACCAACGATTTGTATGTCCCCGAAGATGCCGACATTGTCATCGAAGGATTTGTCGACCCGCAGGAGGAGCTGATCTGGGAAGGACCGTTTGGCGACCATACCGGTTTTTATTCGCTTGCCGATTATTATCCGAAGTTTCATGTGACCTGCATCACCCACCGCCGGGATGCTGTTTATCCGGCTACTATTGTTGGTATTCCGCCGATGGAAGATGCCTGGATCGGCAAAGCCACCGAACGGATTTTTATGATGCCCATCCGCATGTCGATGGTTCCCGAATTGCTCGACATGGATTTGCCCTTTGCCGGCGTAGCCCACAACCTGTCGGTGGTCAGGATCCAAAAAAGTTATCCCGGTCAGGCCATAAAAGTGATGAACTCGCTTTGGGGCGCCGGGCAGATGATGTTCAATAAGTTTCTGGTGGTTGTTGACGAGGAAACCGACCTGCGTGATTACCAGCGCTTAATCCGCGAAGGATTTGCCCGCTTCGATCCGGCAGCCAGTCTCCATTTTTCAAAGGGACCGCTGGATGTGCTCGATCATGCGTCGTCATTTTTTGCATACGGATCCAAACTTGGGATCGACCTCACCCGCCCGGTGGGGGCCGAGGTATCGGAAGCTGCCGGAGCGTTTGTGGAAGAGCAAGCGCTTGAGGATGCAGAAGGCGTACCGTCCGGTCGTTTTATCGCAGCCCACTACGACCTGACCCGGGAGAAACTTGCGCCGGTGCTTTTGGTTGCCGTCCGGAAAGAGGAGGGGTACCAGCGTGAACTTTTCTGGCAGCAATTGGCTGCACATACCGGGATCAGCCGCTTTAAACTGGTGGTGATGCTCGATGCCGGCGTCGACCTGCACGATCTGTTTACTGTGGTTTGGCAAATGGGAGGGAATATTGATCCGCTGCGCGATATGAAAGTGGTTCACTCACCGACCGGCCGGGCAGTTTTACTGGCCGATGCAACCATGAAAAGTTCGGTCCATGACGGTTTTGGCCGCGACTGGCCCAACGTAGTGGTTTCCGACGACCAGACAATTGCCGCAGTCGACCGCAAATGGGATGAACTGGGACTGGGAGCACCGATCCCCTCGCCATCGCTGAAGTACAAAAAGATGGTCCCCAACGACGGTGCGGTAAAAAAAGATCAGCTGTAAACCAGCTGTAATATCTTTTCGAGCCACTCGGCGTCGGTTGCGTCAAAATTTCCCTTTTTCTGGCTGTCTACATCGAGTACGCCAATGATATTTCCTTCGCGGTCGCGGAAAGGAACCACAATTTCGGAGTTCGACCGCGCATCGCAGGCAATATGCCCCGGAAACTGGTGCACATCTTCCACCACCACCGTCTCTTTCCGGTTGATGCCGGCCCAGCAAACCCCCTGGTTTTTGGCCAGCACCTGGCAGGCTACCGGCCCCTGGTACATCCGGACGGTCAGTTCTCCGTCAACGAGCAGGTAAAAGCCAGTCCAGAAAAAGCCATCCATCTTGTGGTGCAACACGGCTACAATCGTGGCCATTCGCGCCCACGGATCGTTGCTTTTTTTGACCAGCTCTTCCAACTGTTTGTAAATCCGGTGGTACCGGCCCTGCTTTTTTTCTCTTTCCATGATGGTCACACTTTTCAAAATGCGAAAGTGGCAAAAATTGCTTAATTTTAGCTGTCTGAAAAACCAAATATTATGGAACGAATCATTACCGATCCGAATGAAAAACAGTGGGGCATGCTGGTCCATCTCTCGGCTCTTTCAACTTTTATCATCCCCTTCGGAAATATTGTGGGACCGCTGATTATTTATCTGCTCAAAAAAGATGAATACGAATTTGTCCGCGACCAGGGCGTTGAAACGATCAATTTCCAGATTACCTGGACGATCATTTTTATTATTTCGGCGGTGATGATTATTGTTGGGATCGGGATCCTGATGCTCATCGGATTTGGTATTGCGTGGCTGGTGCTGGTAATCCTCGGAACTGTTGCCGCCAACAATGGCACGGCCCACCGCTATCCGCTGACGATTAAATTCCTGAGTTAAGCCGCGTTGAGTTAAAAAACTGATTGGTTGAGGTTTTCCGGCTTCCGGATCTCGAGCGGAAACCCCTTTTGAAACTGCCCGGGTTGCCGCGCGGGGCGAAAATGTTCCGGCTCCGGAAATGGTACTTCTTCCGGCTTTCCTCCCGCTCATTCACCAGAAAATCGTAATTTTGGCCTTCCGGAAAAGCGGCCATTCAGGTTATTGCCGCTTTTGAGGAAGAGTTATTTATCGTCAATTTGAATTTTTAGTAATGCAAACGTCCATTCCTAAGGGTACCCGCGATTTTGGGCCGGCAGAGATGTCGCGCCGCAATTATATTTTTGAAACGATTAAAAGTGTGTTCCGGCTTTACGGATTTCAGCCCATTGAAACGCCGGCCATGGAAAACCTTTCAACACTGTTGGGAAAATACGGTGAAGAAGGCGACAAGCTGCTGTTCCGGATTCTGAACTCCGGCGATTTTTTAACCAATGTTCCGGACGATAAATTTCAGGAGAGAGCATCCGGTTCGTTTGCGCCGTTTATTTCCGAAAAGGGGCTGCGCTACGATTTAACGGTTCCGTTTGCGCGGTTTGTGGTGCAGCATCGTAATGAGCTGGTTTTTCCCTTCCGCCGTTTTCAGGTGCAGACCGTTTGGCGCGCCGACCGGCCGCAAAAAGGACGCTACCGCGAATTTTACCAGTGCGATGCCGATGTGATTGGCAGCGACAGCCTGCTCAACGAAGCCGAACTGGTGCAGATTATCGACCAGGTTTTTCGGCGGCTCAACGTGCGTACGGTGGTGAAAATCAACAACCGGAAGGTGCTGGCCGGAATTGCCGAAATCCTCGGACAAGCCGACCGCATTACCGACATTACGGTGGCGATCGACAAAATGGATAAAATCGGGCTGGAAAAGGTAAAAGAAGAACTTTTGCAAAAGGGGGTTTCGGCTGCTGCCATTGACAAACTGCAGCCCATTTTGCTGCTCGAAGGGGATACTACCCAAAAACTGGCGTCGCTCCGTTCAATTTTGGCTGCCTCCGAAGTCGGGCAAAAAGGGATCGACGAGCTGCAAACCTTGTTTGACTATGTCGCCACTTTCGATTTGAATACCGAAGTGGAACTTGACCTCACCCTGGCCCGCGGCCTCAACTATTACACCGGCGCCATCTTCGAGGTAAAAGCCAAAGATATGGCCATCGGAAGCATTTGCGGAGGGGGGCGCTACGACGACCTCACCGGCATTTTCGGACTGCCCGGCGTTTCGGGAGTCGGAATTTCATTCGGCGCCGAACGGATCTACGATGTGCTGCTCCACCTGGATGGCTTCCCCAAAGAGAGCCTCGAATCCACCCGGGCGCTTTTTGTCAACTTCGGAAAAGCTGAAGAAGCTTATATTTTGCCGGTTTTGTACCGGCTGCGCAACCATGGCATAAACGCCGAAATTTATCCGGAAGCCGACAAAATGAAAAAGCAGATGAACTATGCCAACCGGAAGGAGATTCCGTTTGTGGTGTTGGCTGGCGCCAACGAAATGCAGGAAAACAAGTTCACCCTGAAAAACATGTCTTCCGGTGAACAACAGCTGGTTTCGTCTGAAGAGCTGATAAAAATCCTTTCCCGGCACGAGGTTATTTGACTATTTCAACCTTCATTTTACATTCCGATCCTTTGCGGAGGATGAAGTTTAATTCAAAATAACCTTGAAAATGAAACCCGGAATATTCCAGATTTCGCCAGCCCGATTAACTTTCGAAATTATTGAGGAGATCCTTGAAAAGAAGAGCCGGCTTGAGCTTTCGCCTGAGTCGGTGGAACTTATCAGGAAGAGTAAAGCCTATCTCGACCGGAAGATTCAGGAAACCGAAGGGCCGATTTACGGGATTACCACCGGTTTCGGGGCGCTGTGCGATATCGAAATTTCACGCGACGACCTGAGCAAACTTCAGGAGAACCTGGTGGTTTCGCACGCCTGCAATGTGGGCCCCGAAGTGCCGCACGAGGTGGTTAAGCTGATGCTGCTGCTCAAAGCCCATGCGCTGGCCAAAGGAAATTCAGCGGTTCAGCTTCAAACGGTAGAGCGTATTATTGAGTTGTTTAACAACGAGGTGATCCCGGTGGTGTGTGAGCAGGGGTCGCTGGGCGCCAGTGGCGACCTGGCGCCGCTGGCGATGCTGTTTCTGCCGTTGCTGGGGAAAGGCGAAGTCTATTTTCAGGGGAAAAAGTGTGCCGCTGCCGAAGTGCTGGACCATTTTGGGTGGGAGCCTATCCGGCTGGAAGCCAAAGAGGGGCTGGCCCTGCTCAACGGAACCCAGTTTATGAGCGCTTACGGGGTTTTTACCCTGCTCAAAGCTTTCCGGCTCATCAAGTATGCCGACATCGTCGGCGCCCTGTCGCTCGATGCCTTTAATGGTTTGCTGGAACCTTTCCTGGAAAACATCCAGCAGATCCGGCCCCATCCCGGACAGGCGCAAACGGCGGCCAATTTCAGGTATCTGCTGTCGGGCAGCGAGTTGATGCTGCGTCCCAAAAAACATATCCAGGATCCCTATTCGTTCCGGTGTATCCCGCAGGTGCACGGGGCGGTCAAAGATGCCGTCAAATATATTTCCGGCGTGGTGGAGGTGGAGATCAATTCGGTAACCGACAATCCGACGGTTTTTCCGGATGAAGACCGGATTGTGTCGGGCGGCAATTTTCACGGTGAGCCGCTGGCGCTTTCGTTCGATTTTCTGGCGATTGCCCTGGCCGAACTGGGCAGCATCTCCGAACGGCGCACCTACCGCCTTATCTCCGGAGAGCGGGATCTGCCGGAGTTTCTGGTTGCCAATCCCGGCCTCAATTCCGGATTTATGATTCCGCAGTATGCCGCAGCCTCCATTGTCAGTCAAAACAAGCAGCTCTGCACCCCCGCTTCGGTCGATTCCATTCCTTCGTCGAACGAACAGGAAGACCATGTGAGCATGGGCGCCAATGCCGCAACCAAAGCGCTGAAAGTTGCCGAAAATGTTCTGAAAATTGTAGCCATCGAACTGTATAATGCGGCCCAGGCCATCGAATTCCGACGTCCGTTGCACACGTCGCCCTATCTGGAGGATTTTCTGGCGCAGTACCGCACCCGCGTGGCATTTGTGAAAGAAGACACGCTGATGTACGAAGGGATTAACGAAACGGTCTCTTTTCTGGAGAAAGGGAAGTTTATCTGATTTTGCAGCGGCTTTCCACAAAATAAAAAACATCAAACACGATAAGAGTTTGATGTTTTTTATTTGGGTAGAAGCCTGTTTTTGAGATCAGGCGTCCCCAGACGGATCAGGCAATCTGGCGTTCTTTTTTAATGGTTTCGTAGGCTTCATTTACCTTCTGGAACTTCTCCTTGGCAGCTTTCTGGAAGTCTTCGCCCAGATAAGTTACCTTGTCGGGATGGTATTTCATCGCCATGCTGCGGTAAGCCTTTTTAACCTCTTCGTCGGTGGCGGTAGGTTCAATTTCCAGGATTTTGTAAGCGTATCCGGTATCTTTGACAAACATGGCCATGATCGATTGCAGGTCGGCGGCGCTGATTCCCATCGAAGCGCTGATGTGCGCAATCAGCCGCTGCTCTTCCGGGTCGACGGCTCCGTCGGCCTGTGCTATTCCAAACAGAAAATGGAGGAGTTGCAGCCGCGACGAGTAGTCCATGTTGCGTTCAATCTGCCGGCACACATCGGTAACCGGAATGGTTTGTTTCAGCAGGTCGCGCAGCAGGGCGGTCGCTTCGGTGGCGGCTTCCGCACCAAAGTTGTGCTGCATAAAGGCTTTTACGTAGCCCAGTTCTGAACGCATCACTTTTCCGTCGGCTTTCATTACGGCAGCAATCAGTACCAGCAGACTCATCACATAGCCGCCGGTGGTGGTTTGCCGTCCCGGTGCGGTAACCGGCATGCCCTGCCGTGCGGTTGCCGAGCCGTCAACAACCGACCCGATTACAAAACCCAGGATGCCGCCGATAGGGCCTCCCACAGCCCATCCCAGGCCGCCGCCAATCCATTTAGCAAATTTTCCCATATTTTCTGATTTGTTTGTCAATATCAAGTACCTGCGGAATAATCGCGCGGGTGTCATTATTGCTGATTATAAAATCGGCCAGTGGAATTTTCTCTTCATCGCTCCACTGGTTTTGCATCCGTTGCTGCACCGCTTCGGCACTTACGCCGTCGCGCGCGGTAACCCTCCGGATGCGGAGCGCTTCGGGAGCCGTTACCAAAATATTCCGGTCCATCATCCGGAAAAAACCGCTCTCAAACAGGATGGCCGCTTCGTGCAGCACGTAGGGCGATGTTTGTTCGGCACACCACTGCAGAAATGCTTCCCGCACGGCCGGGTGCACCAGGCTGTTTACTTTTTGCAGCGCAAGTTGGTCATTAAACAGGATTCCGGCCAACCTTTTTCGGTCAATGACCCCTTCTGCGGTGTAAACCGCCTCGCCAAACAGGTCAACCAGTTCACGGCGAAGCCGGCTGTCGCTGTTCATCAGCTTTTTGGCAACCTGGTCGGCTTCAAAAACCGGGATCCCCAGTAGGCTGAATAGGGCGCAAACCACCGATTTGCCACTGCCAATTCCGCCGGTGATTCCAATCTTCAGCGGGGGGTCAGTTTTTTTCGATGAGGTATTCCACATAGTCGGGCGTGATTTTCAGGGATTTGACCGATGCTGGAACTTTATCGGCAATTATCCGGAGCTTGGGCGCCCCCTGGGTAATTTCGTGATACGAAACCGACAGGCGAAAGTCGCGGGCAGTGACCTTTGAAAACTGGCTCAGCCCGATCCGGAAGCTGATTTCAACCTCCTGCGGGAAGAGCCGGACACGCGTACCTGCCGGCAGGTCTTTTACGGAAACAGATACCGGAAAACTGTTCTCGGTAAACTCTTCCACCGGAATTTGCACCAGCACCTGCCCGGGATTCACGCTGGCTTTGCGCGGGATCTCCAGTTTGATCTCTTCCGAAATAGGGGAGTCGATGTTCCGGTATGTTTTTTTGACGGTGTAGATGGAGTCGATTTCAGCCAGCAGCGCCCGGGGGGCGGTTACCGTCACCATTTTCGGGGTGATACGGAAGGCGGAGGCGAACTCGAACTGCGGACGCAGGATAAAGTCGCCCTGCAGGGCTACCGGCACCTGTTTGACGCCCAGGCTGTCGAAAGCCAGGATGAAGGATTCGGGCTGGATCTGCAGAATTTCGATTTCGCTGCTCACCTGTCCGGCAATCCGTTCGCGCACCGAGGCGGTCGATACCGAGTAGGAAGAGGAGGTGAGTTTGTTGCTTTCGTTGGTCAGCGCCGTCAGGTCCAGCACAATGGGCGAAAACGACAGGCTGAATTTGTTGCGTAGCAGGGTGAAACCGTGCGCCCGGACCAGAAAATCGAACTTTTCGGGCGGGTCGTTTACGATAAACTTGTTTTTGGGGGCGTTGAGGTATTTCACCGGATAGGAAACCACAGCCGTGTAGCTTTTGCTCAGCGCGTTGAGAAACCACAACACCGTGGCGATGGCCAGGCAAATTGAAAAGACGATGAGCCGCCGGTTGTTGCGGAGCGAACGTAAATCCAGCATTTTTACTGTTTTTACCAGCCAGTTTTCATTCGGTGTTTCCATGTTGTCGGAGTTCCTCCGGATTGGTAAATTGAGATCAAATGTAGTAAAAAAGGGCCGACAAATTGCCAGCCCCCCTCTCTTCCTGCATCAGATCAGCGTGGTTGCGGAGCGTCGCTCATGTCTTTGATGACGGCGTTTTTATCGACCCGGATGTTTACCTCGTTGTCGATCTGCATAACCACAATGTTGTCTTTTACTTCTACGATTTTGCCATAAATACCGCCGGTGGTGACCACTTTGTCGCCTTTGGCCAGGCTTTCGCGGAACTTACGCAGCTCTTTCTGCCGTTTTACCTGCGGACGGATCATAAAAAAGTAGAAGATTACGATGATAATCAGCAGCGGCATAAAAGCCATCAGCGGATTGGCTTCGGCGCCCTGCGGTTGTGCCATTAATAAGTAGTTCATGTTCTTTCTTTTTTTATTGTTGAAATTGGATATTTTCATTGATCACCTCGGCAGTTACCGCCAACTCCTTCGAAATTCCCGGAGAATCGGTCTCCACCAGAAAAGCTTTGTACTGGTTGCCGTAAAGTCCCGAGGTGTCGAAAGTAACCGTCAGTTTTCCGCTTCCGCCGGGAGGAATGTTTTCCGGTTCGGCAGTGACCGCGAGGCAGCCGCAGCCGCTGTCGATCCTGGTGATTCGCAGAACACCTTTGCCGCTATTCTTAAAACGAAAGAGTGCCACGACCACTTCGCCCGATTGAAGCCTTCCAAAATTATAGATTTCTTCGGTAAACTCAAATGCCGGAGCCCCGGTAGTTTGTGTTGCAGGAGCAGTTTCGCGCCTGGCGGGGTTGGAACAACCGGCTGCCAGTAAAACAACCAGTAAAACCAGGCCTTTTTTCATTCCAGTTCGCCGATTAACCCGCGGCCGGCTTTTACAATCCGGTTTTCGGTTTTTAGCTCTTTCAGGGCTTTGTCGAGAATGCCGTTGATGAAATTGCGGCTTTTGTCGGTGCTGTAAAATTTCGACAGCTCGATGTACTCGTTCAGCGAAACTTTGGTCGGGATCGAGGGGAAAAAGAGGAATTCGGTCAGGGCCAGCTGCATGATCAGGATATCCATAAACGCAATCCGGTCGAGGTCCCAGTTGCTGGAGTGCTGGTTAATCAGCTGGCGCAACTCATCGTGGTTGAGCACCGCTTTCCGGTAGAGGTCTTTGGCAAACTGCTTGTCCTCCTCATCTTTGAACATGGGCATCAGCGGCTGGTTTTCGTCCGACTCTTCATTGAAGTTTTTCAGCGTTTTGCTGATCATCATCACCACAAAATCGATGTCGTCGTTCCAGTAGATGCTCTCCTCCTCCAGCACTTCATGGAGCTCTTCGAAAACCATAATCGCTTTGAGGAATATTTTGTCCACCAGTTTGCGGTCTTCCGCGTACGAGCGGAGCGGGTCTTTCATGTATTCGGCGAAGAAGTCGGATTCGGTAAGAAAGAGGTAGAGCTCCCTGACCAGTTCGGGATGGTTGACCCAGCTGAGTTTGGTTTGGTTCAGGTAGGCCTGCAGGCGCCGGTTACAACGGATCTGGGCGATCACGGCGTTGTCGACAAACTTGGTATTGGGATTCAGGTCTTCGTGCGAAGGGCGCAGCTTGGCGAGGTTGGTATCAATTCTTCGCTGGGCAAAATCGGCTATTTCGAGTAGCAGCGCCAACAGATAGTAATAGAGATCATAGGTTTTGTGAAGACTAAAGAAGAGTTCCTTCTCGGTGTTGTTGATCGATTTTTCAGGTGATGAATAGTATGAATACAAAGTCTGAAGCACCTTGATCCTGATCGTACGTCTGCTAATCATTGTTATAGAACTGCGTTTTTTGTAAAAAATTATGGCCGCAAATTTACTACTTTTTGCCAAACTGCTGCTACCCGGTAAAAAAACTCTTATTCAGCGGGCCTATTTTTCTGCGGATCGGCCGGCGAAGCGGAAGGCTCGGCTGAACTGGCCGGCGGAGAGAGCGGCGGCGGCTCTTCCGGAATATTTTCGGCCGGAATATTCTCTTCGTCAGGCTCTTCTTCCCAGTCAAATTTTTTTCTCCGGATGGTATATTTTCGGTAGTAGAAGGCGAGGAAAACGCCCGATGCCGCTCCCCACAAATGCGATTCCCACGATATTTCGGGCTGAAGGGGGAGCATGCCCCAAATCATCCCGCCGTACAGAAAAACCACAATGGCCGACATGGTCAGCAACCGCACGTCGTTGCGGATGATGCCGCTGATAAAATGAAATGCCGCCAGCCCGTAAACCACCCCGCTGGCCCCGATGTGCCACGCCGGCCGGCCGCCCAGCCACACACACAATCCCGAAATGAGGTAGATCTGGAAAAATATTTTGTAGGAAAATTTCCGGTAAAAATAGACCAGCGTAAAAAGCAGCAGGTAGAAGGGAATCGAGTTGGAGATGAGGTGTTTAAAACCGGAGTGGATGAATGGCGACAGCACAATGCCGGGCAATCCCTCGGGACGCAACGGGAAGATGCCCGCCCGTGTAAAGTCGAGGTCAAAAAGCTGTTCGATCAGTTCGACCAGCCAGAACGCAAACAGGAAAAAGAAGGGAAACAGCAGGCTGTGCTTGAAAATTTTTTTTTCCGTCTCCAGGTCGTCAGCCGACTGGTTGTGCGGGTAATAATTGAAGATGCGCATCCGAACAGAATAAAAGGTTACAGAAAAGCACGTTCCAATTTTTTATTGGCTCCCTCAAAGATATTACTCTTCTCCGACTTTCGGGGGTGGCTGCAAAAAATCGGCATCCGGCCGGTTGTTTCCCGTGCCCGTTTTTCGCAGCTTTGGCTACCTTTGCAATTTAAGCCGAAAATATGAACCGTACCGTTATTCAACTTATTGCCGGAATGCTGGGCATTCAGGATTCCCAGGTGAAAAACACCATCGACCTGCTCGGAGAAGGGGCAACTGTCCCGTTCATTTCACGTTACCGGAAAGAGCGTACCGGCAGTCTCGACGAGGTGGCTGTGACGGCCGTTAAAACCCAGTTCGAAAAATTTCAGGAGCTGGAGAAAAGAAAAGAGACTGTTCTGAAAACCATCGAAGAGCAGGGACAGCTTTCGGAAGAGCTAAAAAAACGGATTGAATCGTGTTATGATACGGTTGAACTGGAAGATATTTACCTCCCCTTCAAGCCGCGCCGGCGTACCCGCGCAACCATTGCCCGCGAAAACGGGCTGGAGCCGCTGGCCAAAATTGTGATGGCCCAGCAGGAGCGCAGCCCCGAAAACCGCGCGCTGGCCTTTCTGAACGACAAGGTGGAAAACGTCGGAGAGGCGTTGGCCGGCGCCCGCGATATTATTGCCGAATGGGTCAGCGAAAATGAACGGGCGCGTAACACGGTCCGTCGCAATTTCG
>JARKOX010000044.1 GCA_029975525.1 Prolixibacteraceae bacterium
GGAGGAATCAGTCTGGTCGGCACTAAAAAATTTCCGCACTGTTTTTCTGGAAACTGGTGGCCCGTTGCGGACGCGTAAACATCTGCCGGATGTAACAGCCGGATCAGCCGCCAAACGGCTGAACATGTTTCTGCGCTGGATGGTTCGCAACGACCGTTGCGGCGTTGATTTCGGCCTCTGGAAACAAATCCCGGCATCGGCGCTGATGCTCCCGCTGGATCTTCACACCGGCAACGTAGGCCGCAAACTGGGTCTGCTCACGCGCCGCCAAAACGACCGGAAAGCGGTGGAAGAGATTACCACCCATTTGCGTAATTTTGATCCTGCCGATCCGGTAAAATACGAGTTTGCACTTTTCGGACTGGGCATTTTTGAAAAATTCTGAAATGGGACGCAGCAACTATTTTCATTTCAAACAGTTCTCCATCTTTCAACAGCAATCGGCCATGAAAGTGGGGACCGACGGCGTTCTGCTGGGGGCCTGGGCTGATGTGGCCGGGGCAACTTCGATCCTCGATGCCGGCGCCGGTACCGGCTTGATTGCGCTGATGCTGGCCCAACGTTCGCCGGCAACCATTGTGGCTGTAGAAATCGACGACGAAGCGTACCGCGAAGCGTGTTACAATGTCAGCCAGTCGCCCTGGGCCGGCCGGATTGAGGTTCGTCATGCGGCTTTTCAGGATTTTGCCGCTCAGGCAACCCACCAATTTGACCTGGTGGTTTCGAACCCCCCTTTTTTTGAAAACGACCTGCCCGCTCCAAACCGGCAGCGATCAACAGCCCGCCACAACCACCTCCTCCCGTTTGACGATCTGTTGGCCGGGACAGCCAAACTACTGTCTCCTAACGGAAAACTGGCCGTCATCCTGCCTTCGCAGCAGTCAGTCAATTTTATTCAGAAAGCCCGCGAACAGAAACTCTACCTGGTGCGCAGCACCCTGGTAAAAGCCAATCCGGCCAAAACACCACACCGCTGCCTGCTCGAATTTTCGTCAACTCCCGCCCCCTTTCGCGAAGAGCTGCTGGTGATTGAAAACGCCCGTCACCACGACTACACCGAAGCGTACAAACAGCTCACCCACGATTTCTACCTGGCTTTCTGACATCAGCCAACATTTCGGCATTGTCAAAAAGAATTTCCTCGTTCCCGTCCGGCATTTTACAGAACGGAAAAAGCAAAAAAAATCCGGGACGCAACTGCCCCGGATGAACGATATCTTTTCAATATCTTATTGCTTAACACGTTCGCTGTAGGAACGGTCGCGGGTATCCACTTTAATAACATCGCCTTCGTTGACAAAAAGCGGCACCATCACTTCGGCGCCGGTTTCAACGGTGGCCGGTTTTAAGGCGGTGGAGCTGGCGGTATTCCCTTTTTCGCCGGGAACGGTGTACGTTACCTGCAACTCCACAAAAGGAGGAAGTTCGGCGGTAAGCGGCGTTTCGGTTTCGGCGTGAAACTGCACTTCAATCACCTGACCTTCTTTCATCAGGTCGGCATTTTCAATCAAATCGGGGTTGAGCGAAATTTGCTCGAAGGTTTCCATGTGCATAAAATTGCACCCCATGTCGTCTTTGTAAAGATACTGATAAGGCCTTC